>CALKIA010000326.1 GCA_937988705.1 uncultured Chloroflexota bacterium
GCCTGATTGCGCAAGGCGGTCATGCGCGGGATACCGGCCACCAGCAGTTTTCCGAATTTCTGCCGCATGCTCGCCGCAAAACTTGCGTACAGGGCATTGATGTCGTCCACCACGACGAGGCATGTGCTGTAAGATTGGGCCGGATCTAGCCCCTTCAAATAGAAGAAATGCAGAATTATGGCCTCTCTCTGCACGACGGTATACAGGTTGGGCTTCGCCTGCTGGTAAGTCGTTGCGAAGCCCAGCGCGTTATAGAAGGCCAGCGTATCGTTAATCGACACACACGGCAGCAGGGGGATGGTGATTTCGTTCGCCATAAGTGAACTCCTTTGCTCATCCCCCTATATGCAGTCAGGCACGCCGCATGTGCTAGTCCGCACTACTCGCCGACTCTGACTTCATGCCCTTCGAGCGCCGACTTGTAGCAGGCGTCAATGATCTCCGTACGGCGCATGCCTTCGCTGCCGTCATGCGCTGACCAGTCACCGGAACGCACCGTGTTCACAAAGTTGCGCACCACCGCCTGATGCCCTTCCCCGCGCCACACACGCGGGCGAATTTCCGAGGGGACGCCCGCCGTATCGTTGTAGATCGTGAGCGTATCTTCCCAGCCGTAGTTCTTCACGGTAATGTCCGCGCCGCCGTCCGTCCCGTAGAGCGTCACGCCGAAATCATCCGCCGCTTTGCCGTAGACCGCCCAGCTCGCTTCGACCAGCAGGGTCGCGCCATCGGCGAGGCGCAGGAAGGCGGTCGCCAAATCTTCGACTTCGTACCCCCCCGTGCCAACGAGCGTTTGACTGCGACTGCCGCGCCCACGCGGCCCCAATTCGGAATACGTCGCCGCGCTGACCGATACCACCTGCGGCTCTTTCATGAGATACAGCACCATATCGAGGACGTGTACGCCGAGATCGATCATCGGGCCGCCGCCCGCCATTTCACGACTGGTGAACCAGCCGCCCATGCCCGGGATGCCGCTGCGCCGCATCCATGTCGCTTTTCCGTGATACACCCGCCCCAACGCCCCGGTATCCACGTAATTTTTGAGTACCTGCACATCACCGCGCTGACGGTGGTTGAACGCGACTTCCAGCACGCGCCCGGCCGCCCGCGCCGCCGCGACCATGTGCCCGCTTTCCGCGCCGGAGCGCGCCAACGGCTTCTCGCACAGCACATGCTTGCCCGCCTGCAGCGCCGCAACGGTCACCGGCATGTGCAGATGATTGGGCGTCGCCACGCTCACAATGTCCAGATCGCTGCGTTCGAGCAACGCGCGGTAATCGGTGTACAGCGCCTCAATCCCATAGGTCGTGCCCACATTGGTCAGGCGCACTTCCTGCGGTTCGGCGAGTGCCACCACTTCGACATTGGGAATGTTCAAATACGATTTGAGATGCGTTTCGCCCGCCCAGCCCAGACCGACGACACCCACCCGTAATTTTTCGCTCTGCGTTTGCATATTTTGGCTCTCTCATCGCGATCGAGATCAAGATAGCCTATTATAATCAAGCTTAGAGAGATGGGGCAGCACGATGAACCATACTGATCACGTGAATTTGATCCGCGCCGGGGTTATCAGCGGCACCTGGGCGGATTTTGGCTCCGGCACGGGGGCATTTACACTGGCGCTGGCCGATTTGCTCGGCACAGACGGCACGATCTACTCGATTGACAAGGATCAGGCGGCGCTACGGGAGCAGCAAGGGGTGATGCAGGTGCGCTTTCCGCACGTCAAAGTTCACTACCGCCATCTCGACTTTCGCCAGAACTTCGAACTGCCTAAGCTGGACGGCGTGCTCATGGCCAATTCGCTGCACTTCTACCGCGAAAAAGAAGCCATCATCGCGCGCATCAAGGGCTTCATTCGCCCCGGCGGACACATGATTTTGGTCGAGTACAATGTCGATCATGGCAACAACTGGGTTCCCTACCCGCTGTCGTACCACTCGTGGGCGGAACTGGCTCAGGCCTCCGGCTTTAGGCATACGTCGCTGCTGGCGACCCATCCGAGCCGCTTTCTCGGCGAATTCTTCAGCGCTGTCAGCGATAACTAACCCTCTTGACCCCTCGTGAAGTTTCCTAGTTGACAGAAATACCATTTTGTCGTTAAATAGCTGCTGGCGCAGCGCGGCGAACCCGGTTCGCTGCCCTCGTCCTGATGTGTCCGAGAGAGTGAAAGGCCGACCATGTTAACGGTCAGACAGAGCTAAGAAGCCCCATAGTAGGCTTTTTCTGCTTGCTGCTGACCTATGCTGCATGTGTCTTGACATTCCTATCTCCCGGCGCTCCCACTGGAGAACCGTAAGGCGAGAAGAATCACGCCGCATGGGTCAACCGATCCAATGCGGCGTTTTTTGTTGTCCGGTGGAGACGAATTCATGACCTTACAACCTCATCCTTATCAAGGCGCAGATAATTTCGCGGCGCTGCGCTCGATCCTGACCGAAGGAATCAAGGCGTCGCGGCATTCCGGCTATATCCATATCGGCGACCTCAACTGGTGGCTGTATTACATTTTGCCGAGCAAACAATATGACCTGCGCGAGATCGCTTACGTGTGGCGCGACGGCGACGCCGTGGTCGGCTGGTCGCTGTTCTCACCAGACGGCGTTTTCGATCTGTTCGTGCATCCTGACGAGCGGCACAGCCCGCGCCGCGCTGACATGCTGGCGTGGACCGTAGAACGCGCCGCCGAAATCGCCAAGTCCGCCGGAGTATCGGATCTGAGTACCGAATTTGTCTTCATGGACGATCCGGCATGGAGCGATCTGCTGGCGACGCATGGCTTCACGCCCGACGCCTCGAATCCGTCGTTGTATACGGCGTTCGATCTCAGCAGTAGTATCCCCGCTGCGCCCGTACCGGAAGGCTTCACCGTACGGAGCGTCGAGGGAACGCACGAAGCGGCCGGGCGCGCGGAGACGCACCGACTGGCCTTCAGCCCCGGCAGCCGCATGACCGAGGAGAAATACATCCATTTCATGACGAGTGCGCCAGATTACCGTCCGGAATTGGATGTGGTGGCCGTGGCGTCCGATGGTCGCATCGCGGCCTACGCGCAGGGCTGGGTCGATGTCGAAAACGGCATCGGCTTGTTTGAACCGGTCGGCACCCACCCGGATTTTCGCAAGCTCGGACTCTGCCGCGCGGTCATCTACGAGGGGCTGCGCCGCATGCAAGCGGCGGGCGCGACCGAAGCGCACGTTTATCCCTACGAAAACGACGATGCAAGCGAGGTCTACCGCAAATTGGGTTTCCAAACGCGGAACAAGATCATCGTGTACCGAAAGGCAATCTAACATGAGCATTCTCAACGCGAACAACTTGAGTCAACAGTATGGCGCGTTCACTGTTTTCAGCGGCATCACCGTGAACATTCCGCACGGCGCGAAGATCGGGCTGGTCGGTGCGAACGGCATCGGCAAGACGACCCTGCTGCGCATCATCGCCGGCTTGGAGGACTCCTCCTCGGGCGGCGTCCACATCGCGCGCGGCACGCGCCTCGGCTATTTACGGCAAGAGGCGATTGAGGCGTTCGCGCAGCGCGACAACTCGCTGATCGACGAAATGCTGCTCGTCTTCGCGCCGCTGCAAGCCGAAGAAGAAGCGCTTACCGCGCTGGCGCATCGCCTCGCCGCTGAACCGGAACTGCTGGACGAGTACGGCACGCGGCAAGAAGCATTTATTCAAGCGGGCGGCTATGACTACGATCTGCGCATCGAACAGACGTTGAGCGGACTCGGCTTCTCCGAGCGCCACTACGATCTGCCCCTGACGCACCTAAGCGGCGGGCAAAAGACGCGGGCGCTGCTGGCCAAGCTGCTGCTCGAACGGCCTGATCTGCTGATTCTGGATGAGCCAACCAACCACCTCGACATCGAAACGGTCGCGTGGCTGGAAAAGACGCTCTACAAGTGGGACGGCGCGCTGCTGATCGTCAGCCACGACCGCTACTTTCTGGATCACGTCGTCAATACCATCTGGGAGATGTCGCGCGTCGGCATGGAAGCGTATCGCGGCAACTACAGCGCCTATGTGCGCCAGCGGCAGGAACGCTGGGAGCGGCGCGACAAGGTGTATCAGGAAGAGGTCGAACGGCTGTCGAAGGAACTCGATTACGTCAAGAAGAACATCGCCCGCGCCAGCACCAACGCGCAGGCCGTCGGGCGCTTACGCCGCTTAGGGCGCGAACTGACCGCGATTCACGAGCTCGGTTTGCTGGCGTTCAAAGACGCGAAGAACTGGATGGACACGGGCAT
>CALKIA010000327.1 GCA_937988705.1 uncultured Chloroflexota bacterium
GAACGTCCGGGCGGAGCAGGGGGACAGCTTGGCGCTGCATGTTCGAACCCATGAGCGCGCGGTTGGCGTCGTCATGTTCGAGGAACGGGATCAACGCGGCGCTGATGCCTACGATCTGGCGGGGCGCAATATCGATGTAATCTGCGCGGCGGGCCGGGACGACCAGGAATTTCTGGTTGTGCCGCGCCGAGACGCGATCGGTGATGAATTCGTTGCGTACACCCAACAGCGCATTCGCTTGCGCGATAACGTAGTTGTCTTCTTCATCCGCCGACAGGTAGATGATTTCTTTATCGACGAAGGGCATGATCGGCACTTTGTCGATTTTCGCCAGCTTCTTGGCGACCTTTTCATCGACCACCGTGCTTTCGCTCACCAGCACATTGCCGTCGGCATCGGTCACGTCTTCACGGACGATGCGACCGATCAGGTCGGCTTCCGTTCCGCCGAGGAACTTGATCACGCGGCGGTAGGGCGTTTCGACAAAACCGTATTCGTTGACACGGGCATAGCTGGCGAGACGACCGATCAAACCGATGTTCGGGCCTTCCGGCGTTTCAATCGGGCAAATGCGACCATAGTGGCTGTGATGCACGTCACGCACGTCAAAGCCGGCGCGTTCACGGCGCAGACCGCCGGGGCCGAGCGCGGAGAGCGTGCGCTTGTGGGTCAGTTCGGCCAGCGGGTTCGTCTGGTCCATGAACTGCGACAGCTGCGACGAGCCGAAGAATTCGCGAATCGCGGCGACGACCGGACGGATGTTGACGAGCGTCACGGGCGTGAGGTTGTCGCTCTCGCGGATCGACATACGTTCTTTGACGACACGTTCGGTGCGGCGCAGGCCAACGCGCAGCTTGTTCTGCAGCAGTTCGCCGACGGTCTTCACGCGGCGGTTGCCCAGATGATCGATGTCGTCTTTGGCGGCTTTGCCGGTGTTGATCAAGACCATGCGTTCCAGCACCTTGACGATGTCGCCCTTGGTGACGGTGCGCGTGGTGCGCGGGATGGTGCTGTCAAGACCGAGACGCTGATTCAGCTTGTAACGGCCGACGCGTTCGAGATCGTAACGGCGCTGGTCGAACAACTGGCTTTCCAGATATTCGCGCGCGTTATCGAGCGTGGGCGGGTCACCGGGGCGCATACGGCGGTAGAACTCGATCAGCGCCGCTTGGGCGACCGTCTGATCCTTCTTGAGTTCCCACACCGGTTCCATCTTGAGCGTGCTCGCCATGAACTGATGATCGGGGTCGGTGTCCACCGCAGCGAACAACCCCATCATTTCTTCATCGCTGCCCGATTGGATGGGCGACAGATGGGCGGGCATCCGGTCATCGACGGCGGCCAAGGCGCGCAGCAGAATCGTCACGGGAATCGTGCGCTTGCGATTGAAGCGGATGGCTAGATAATCGCTCTTGCGCGTTTCGAATTCCATCCACGCGCCGCGATCCGGGATCAGCTTGCTGTTCGCCAGCAACCGACCGGTCGTGCGGTCTTCTTCGGCGTCGAAATACACGCCGGGGGAGCGGATGAGCTGGCTGACGACCACGCGTTCCGTTCCGTTGATGATGAACGTTCCCTTTTCAGTCATGATCGGGAAATCGCCCAGGAAGATATCAGAAGTTACGACTTCATCACCCGCTTCACGATTGACGAGCGCCACGCGGATGTAGAGCGGGGCGGCAAACGACATATCGCGTTCGAGGCAAATCTCTTCGCTGTACTTCGGTTCTTCGAACCAATAGCGTAAGCCAAATTCCTGTGCTTCGCGGCTGTTGCCGGGGAAGTACAGCTTCAGGTTGCCGTTGTAGCTTTCAATCGGACTGATCTCATCAAACAGTTCTGCGAGGCCATGTTCGAGGAACCATTTGAACGCGTTGACTTGTACTTCGATCAGCGATGGCAGCAGTTGTACATCGGCAGTACGAGCATAATTCTTGACTTGAGTATACCGTTGCAATGCACCGCTCCTCAGTCTATGTACGGAAGAATCAAAAAACGGGACACGATAGTAACTATCGTTCCGACGAGTCCTTGGGTTTAATGCAACTTGGGCGCATCCCCACCAACGAGGCAAATAGAGACAAAACGTGAACGCGCATTATAGCGCAAAAGCACGCTAGGTGTCAACAGGGATGTGAAATTTTGCGCTTGGAAAAAGCGCCTGATTTGTAAGATCACTATAACCCGTTTTGCATTCGTTGTAAAGTGGGTGGGAAGTCCGGGGTGGAATGACCACGATGAGGGTAGAGTACATGCCCGGAAAAGCGGGGCAAAAAGGCAGTGGTCTACCCCCGATAAACTGGCGCATCCGCAAAAATTGTGCAGGGTGAGCGAAAGTCTCACCGAATCTGGTTGTCGTTATGGCTGGAGAGCGTTTTTCGCTCCACATCCCCAAACTCATTCACACACTGCGGATGAAGTAGACTCTCCAAAGTCCCAACGTAGGGGTAGACCTAGGTGTCTACCCGGTTTCGGGCACACACACCGATGCGCCCCTACATCCATTCGTGGATTTGTTTCGAGAACCTACTTGAGCCGATAAACTAGACCAACTGCAAAACATGCGCAAGCATCTGGCGATCGATCCGGAGAACCTGCGGTTGGTAGTGGTTGTGAATTCCGGCATGATCGTGGAGACCATTCTACAGGTCGTTTTCAACGCCTATCGCCTGTTGGACACAAGCAGCAAATTCCGGTTTGTCCGCACCCTGAATCAGGCGCTTCAGGAAATCGAGCACTACGAGCTCAAACACCCGTATCCCCAACCGTAGGCTGGTTCGAGCGCCGCCACCGGAAGCTTGCACTGCGTCCCGGCACAACCTTCAGTCTGAAACCTTGCAGCGTGGAATATACTGATAACATACTTGCTTCTAGGAGTTGACTCATGGAACCCATCCTTACAGGCGAGAACTACAAAGTCACGTGGTACGACTCGGAGAAGACGATTGTCCTGGCCCACATCACGAAGCGCTGGAACTGGGACGAAGCCTCTAAAGTGATGTTTAAGGTTGATGAACAGTTCGTCAATCTGGATCACGACGGCTTTGCAGTCTATCTGTTTGAACGCGGTACGAATATTCTGCCGGAAGGGAAATCGACGCTGTTGAAAATGCGGGAACATCTGCTGACCGACCCGGAAAAACAGCGGTTGGTGATCATCGTGAATTCTGGGAGCGTCGTCGAGACGGTTCTGAATATGGCGTTAACAGCGTACCGGCTGTCTGCTACCAAGAGCAAGTACCGCTTTGTCCGAACGATGAACGAGGCGTTGGCGGAGATCAAGCAGTACCGGCTGACACATCAGACTGCCTGATCCCGGCGTGGTTTAGGTGACGGCTACTTCTTCGACATCAGCGCCGCTGGTCAATTCGGCGAGCAAACGGCGGCGTGAGATCAACATGAAGCCCGCGAGCAGCGCGACGCCCGCGGCGATCTGCACACGCGGCGGCAAAAAACGCACGCGATTAATCACGTTCCATTCTGGCTCGTCGAGCAGTTCCTGACGCAGCCGATAGGCGAAGCGACGCGACGGACGCACCCCGATCAAGCTGATGTGCAGACGGCGAATCAAGCGGATGAAGCCTTCGACCTCATTGCGCTGTACGGCGTAGCGGTTGATGATGCGATCGATGTCCTGTTCATCTTCCAGAATGGCATCGGTCACGGCGGCAAGCAGATTTTCTAAGTTCGACTGTCCCATTACCCTACTAACCCTCTCTTGTTTCAACACTGCTGCTGGCGCTTGGATCAACCGCCGTTCCTAACTCTTCTCGCAAGGCGATCAGCGTGCGATGGTAGAGCGATTTGACCGCGCCTTCCGTCCGATTCATGATGTCGCCAATTTCCGCATTCGACAGATGCTCGACGAATTTGAGCATGAGGAGCTGCTGCCGTTCTTCGGGCAGCCGCCGAATCGCGCGGAGCAGGGCTTCGCGTTCCTCGTTATCCTCCGCCTGATGATCCGGCGACTCGGAGCGCAGGCTGCTCGCGATGAACTCATCCAGCGGGATGACCTTGCGCCGACCGCGATCCCGGTGCCAGTTCGCCACGAGGTTATGGGCGATCCGGTACAACCACGCTTGAAATGGGACGCCGCGTTCGGTGTACGTCTCAATATGTGCCATCGCCCGGGTGAATACCCGCGCCGTCAAATCCTCGGCGTCGTGATGATTCCCGGTCCGGTAGTACACATAGTTGTAGATTTTCTCCAGATAACGTTCGTATAATTCTCCGAACGCTTCTTTATCGCCGCCGCGGGCTAAATCCACCAATTCGCCATCTTCAAGGCGTTTGAGATTGCGCGCGACTGGTCGCTTGAGTCGTTGTGTCAGGTTTTTGATGTTCATGCTTATAAGAACACGTCTATGCAATTCGAGTTACGGAGAGGATACATCATGAAAAAGTGGAACACTATCGGCCTGTTCGCGCTGTTGCTCATGCTGTTGAACGGTGCTGTTTACGCGCATGAAGGGCGCATCGTCGGCAATTACGAGATTATTTTTGGCTGGCGGATCGAACCCGCGTATGTAGGCGTGTTCAATGGGCCAGAAATCACGATCACCAACCATGAGACCGACGCGCCCCGGCGAGATGCCGAGCAAACGCTCACGCTGACCGTCCAGTTTGGCCCCCAGTCGCTGCCGCTGCGCCTGTTCCCGGTGGCTAACGAACCCGGCCACTACACCGCCGATCTGATCCCCACCCTCCCCGGTGATTATACGTTCATCCTTACGGGTAGGTTGGGTGATCTGGAAGTCAACGAGACGTTCACTTCAGCCGATGGCGAATTCAGTGTGGTCGAACCGGCAGCGGACATCCTGTTCCCGGCGCTCGATTCGGAATCGACCCAGATTGCGGCGTTGCAAGCGCAGATCGATGTCCTGCGCACCGAACTGGAAGCGCTCCGCACTGCGTCCGGGTCGTAGCCTGTTTCCGTGAAGGGCAGACGCGCTTCAGCGCATCCCTGGAGGCTGCCGCTCCGTTTATTGTTGAAGGCTTATCGCATGCATCGTCATCATATCGTTTTGCTGTTTCTGATCGGTCTGCTGTTCACTGTGCAGAGCGTCGCCGCGCATAGCAATTTGTACCGCGCTGACCCGCTGCCGAACAGTCAACTCGCCATAGCGCCCGAGGTGATCACGCTGTACTTCACCGAGCGGCTTGAGCCGGAATTCAGCGGCATCACGCTGGAACGCGGCGATGGAACGACGGTGGAGACGCCTGCGGCCGTGGTGGACGCGGCTGATCCGACGATCATGCGGCTCGAACCGGGCGCGCTGCCAGAAGGTCTGTACACGGTCGCGTGGCGGGCGCTGTCTGCCGAGGATGGCCATCAAACGCGCGGGAGCTATGCCTTCGCCATCGGCACACTGGCGGGCGCGGCACTCAACCCGGCGGCTCAGGAAGTGATTCCCGGCATGGACACTGTCGTGCGCTGGCTGACACATCTAAGTACCGCCTTGTTGATCGGCGGGGTGGGCTTCGTCGTGTTTGTGTGGCAGCCAGCGAAGCTCGCGCCATCGATTCCGGCGCGCACCGTTCGCCTGATCGCGTTTGGTTGGCTGCTGTATGGCCTCATGCTGACCGTCAACCTGTTGGTGTATACGAGCGAGGTGCAGGGCGAAGTGGGGCGCGTCATTACGGCGACGCGCTTCGGTGATGTGTGGCTCGTCCGTTTGGGCTTGTGGGCGGTTATGGGGATCGCGCTGTGGTGGGCGCGCCGCCGCTCCTTGGGCCACATCGTCGCCCTCCTGCTCGGTGCGGCGATCCTGTTTGCGCAGAGCCAGTACAGCCACGCTAGCGCCGCCCACGATCCGCAGGCCGTCACACTGGCCGATTGGCTGCATTTGCTCGGCACAGCGCTGTGGCTCGGCGGCTTGATCCACTTCTTTCTGGTAATTCCGCTGGCGCGCCGGGCGGAGTCGCTGGGGTTGCTTACAGCGTGGTTCTCGAACATGGCGCGCGCGGCGCTGCTGGCGCTGCTCATCACCGGAGCGTACAGCGCGTGGTTGTTCGTCGGCAGCCTTGACGCCCTGCTGACCACGCTCTATGGTCAGGCACTGCTCTTCAAGCTGCTGCTGCTGGCGCCGGTGCTGCTGATCGCCGCCATCAACTTGGTGCGCACTGGACAGCGACTGCGGGAGGGGAATGAGCGTTGGACGGGGATTTTGCACAATCTCGTCGGCGCCGAAATTGCTTTAATTGTGGTTGCCCTGATCGGCGCAGCGATCATGACGTCGGTCAACCCGGCACGGGTGGCGGCGGCCATGCGCCAACCGCCTGCAGATAACACGTTCACGCAGCTCGACATTCAGCCCGACGGCGCGCATGTTCATTTCACCGTGTCGCCGGGGTGGGTGGGGCAGAATATGTTCATCGTGCAGCTTCTCGCCGACGGCACCGACCCGATCACGGATGCGACACTGATCCGGGTGCGCTTCGACTATCTGGCGCGCAATCTCGGTCAAAGTGAACTGCGTCCAACCCTGACCAGCGATGATCAGTATGTCGCAGAGGGTGCGAACTTCAGCCAACCGGGCGAGTGGCGTGTGCGCCTCACGATTCAGCGACCGAATCAGTTCGATATCGTCCTGGATTACCCGCTGACGCTAGAATTGGCACCGGTGCCGCCCGACTTGAACATGGGCGCGCCGCTCCCCGGTCACACCCGTGTCGAACTGCTGGCCGGCGCGGCGCTGATGATCGTCGGCGGTTTCACGGTCGGGCGCAAGTGGTTGAAACTGTGGGATGGTGTCGGCGTGTTCGGCGCGGCCATGCTGTTCGTTGGCATCGCGCTCGTGCTAACGGCATTGGGACATCCCACCTTGTAGGGGATTCGTCGTTTAGGAACTGTGGAGACTATATGCAGACTATCAATCATCTTGGCCAACCGATTGGCTTTCCCGTATCGAACTGGACGCCACCACCCGTTCCCCCACGTGAACCGCTGGTCGGCCATTACTGCCGCGTCGAACCGTTGGAGATTGAGCGGCATGCCGCCGAACTCTACGCGGCTTACAGCACCGCCGAAGACGACCGCAATTGGACCTATCTCGCCGATGGGCCGTTTGTCAGTCTCGACAGCTACATCGCTTGGATGCAGCGTGTATGTTTGGTCATCGACCCCTTGTTTCACGCGGTCATCGACGCGCAGACGGATAAAGCGGTCGGCGTAGCGGCCTACATGCGCATCACCCCCGCCGCCGGAAGCATTGAAGTCGGACACATCAACTGGTCGCCGCTGCTTCAGCGGACGCCGGCGGCCACCGAAGCCATCTACCTGCTGATGCGGCACGCCTTTGAGCTGGGGTATCGTCGCTTTGAATGGAAATGCGATGCGCTGAATGCAAAATCCCGCGTCGCCGCGCAGCGGTTAGGGCTCTCGTATGAAGGCATTTTCCGGCAAGCTCTCATCTATAAAGGGCGCAATCGAGATACCGCGTGGTATGCCGCCATCGATCAGGAATGGCCGGAACTGCGCGCCGCCTTCGAGACGTGGCTCGATCCCGCCAATTTCGACACGAACTGTCAGCAGCGGGTGCGCCTTTCGGCGTTGACGGCGGGGATTCTCAAACAGCGCGGCTAAAGCGCGCAAACCTGCCCGTCGAATTTTGCTCGAATCGGCTATAATAGCCTCCACTTTTCACGACGAATCGGTTAGGAATCCGCATGGCGAATCCGTTATCTTTCCAGCAGATCATCATGAAGCTGCACGAATTCTGGGCGGCTCAGGGCTGCATGATCTGGCAGCCGTACAACGTTCAAGTCGGCGCGGGCACGGGCAACCCGGCGACCCTGCTCCGCGTGTTAGGCCCTGAACCTTGGCGCGTCGCATATGTTGAACCGAGCGTGCGCCCGGACGATGGTCGCTACGGCGAAAACCCGAACCGTATGCAGTACTACTATCAATATCAGGTCATCCTTAAGCCGGATACAGGCAACCCGCAGGAATTGTATCTGCAATCGCTCGAAGCGTTGGGCATCAACCAGCGCGAACACGACATCCGCTTCGTCGAAGACAACTGGGAAAGCCCGGCGCTCGGCGCGTGGGGTCTCGGTTGGGAAGTGTGGCTCGATGGGCAGGAGATTACGCAGTTCACGTACTTCCAGCAGGCGGGCGGCATCGAACTCAACCCTGTGTCGGTGGAAATCACCTACGGGTTGGAGCGCATCGCCATTCCCCTGCAAGGCAAAAACGCCGCATGGGATATCGACTGGATGTACGGGCAGGATGCCAACCTCAAGTATGCCGACATTTTTCTGCGCAGCGAGATCGAACACTGCAAGTATTACTTCGAAGTTGCGGACGTAAACGGTCTGCGTCAGACGTATGACGTCTACGAAGGGGAATACCGCCGCGCGCTTGAAGCCGGGTTGGTCATCCCTGCTTACGATTACGTGCTCAAGTGCAGTCATCTGTTCAACGTGTTGGATGCGCGCGGCGCGATCGGTGTAACCGAACGCGCTGGCTACTTCCGCCGCATGCGCGACATGACGCGCAAGATCGCCAAGACTTACACCGATCAGCGCCAGCAGATGGAATATCCGCTCGACAAGATGGCGTCCACCTTTGCGCCCGCTGCTGCTCCGGTTTCGCGCGCGACCAGCACCACCGCCGTGCCAACCAGTCCAGCCGATTTCCTGCTTGAAATCGGCGTCGAAGAACTGCCCCCTGGGGACGTCGATGACGCGCTGGCCCACTTGACCGCCGCCGCGCCCAAGCTGCTTACCGATCTGCGCTTGGCCTATGGCGATCTGGCCGTCTACGCGACGCCGCGCCGGCTGGTGATCGCCGCCAAGCACATTGCACCCGTCCAGACCGAGGTGGAACAGGTCTTCAAGGGGCCGTCCGCGGATCGTGCGTTCGATGCTGATGGCAAGCCGACCAAGGCCGCCGAAGGTTTCGCGCGGGGCAAAGGCATTAGCGTTAGCGATCTCGTGGTCGAAGACGTGGACGGTGGCCGTTATGTGGTCGCGCGCGTTACGCAAAAGGGACGTCCGGCGGCAGAGGTGCTGGCGGATGAACTGCCCGCCTTCGTCGCCTCGATGCGCTTCGTCAAATCGATGCGCTGGAACAGCAGTGGTGTCGCCTTCTCGCGCCCGATTCGTTGGTATGTGGCGCTGCTCGGCGGGGCGGTCATCCCGTTCGAGTATGCGGGCGTGTTCAGTAGTAATGTCACGCGCGGGATTCGTCCCTATGGATCACCGGAAACGACCGTGACCAGTCTGGGGCAGTATGTCAGCGACATGCTCGCACAGGGCATTTTGCTCGACCGCGAAGCACGCCGCGCTGCCATCCGCGAACAGGTGGCACAGATCGCGGCTGGAGTCGGCGGGCACGCCCTTGAAGATGACCGCTTGCTGGCGGAAGTCACCAATCTGGTCGAACGCCCGACTGCGCTCCTCGGTCGCTTCGACGAATCGTCGCTCAAACTGCCGCGTGAAGTCCTCGTTACGGTCATGCGCGACAAGCAGCGTTACTTCGCCGTCGAAAACGCGCAGGACGAACTGCTGCCCTATTTCATCACCATCCGTAACGGCGACAGCGAACATCTTAATCTGGTGACACACGGCAACGAGCAGGTGCTGCGCGCGCGCTTCTCCGACGCGGAATACTTCTATTCCAAGGATACGCAGAAGCGTCTCGCGGACTTCCTGCCGCGCCTGGGGACGCTCACCTTTCAAGAAAAGCTCGGCTCAATGCTCGACAAGAACGAGCGCGTCGCCCGCATGGTGGATGGCATGGCGAATCTGCTTGGTATCGGCGAAACCGACTCCGCCATCGCCCAGCGTGCCGCCCACGTCGCCAAAGCCGACCTCGCCACGCAGATGGTCGTGGAAATGACCTCGCTGCAAGGGATCATGGGGCGCGAATACGCTCGTTTGAGCGGCAACCCGCCGGAAGTCGCCGCTGCGATCTTCGAACACTGGCTGCCGCGCTTCGCCGGTGACCAACTGCCGCAGAGCAACGCCGGGACGATCCTCGCGATTGCCGATCGCCTCGACAGCCTCGCCGGGTTGTTCGCCGCTGGCCTCGCGCCGCAGAGCAACGCCGATCCGTATGGCTTGCGCCGCGCCGCGCTCGGCGTGATCCTGATCGTCACGAACAAGCAGATCGATGTGGATCTGGCGCAGGCGGTCGAACTGGTGGCGAAAGAACAGCCGATCCCGGTCTCCGCCGAGGTACAGCGCGACGTGCTCGACTTCATCGCCGGACGGTTGCGCGTGTGGATCGAGGAGCAGGGCTGGCCGTACGATATTGTCGCCTCGGTGCTGGCGGCGCAGTCGCGTAATCCGGCGCGGGCGCTGCAGGGCATCCGCGAATTGAGCGAGTGGGTCAAGCACGACGGTTGGGAACAGATTCTCGACGGCTTCGCACGCTGCGTGCGCATCACCCGTAATGAGAAGGAACGCTTCCCGGTCGATCCGGCGT
>CALKIA010000328.1 GCA_937988705.1 uncultured Chloroflexota bacterium
TCGGGTGCCATGTATCGCGTCCCTACGAAGATCTTGCCGCTTGGCGCGGACTGTTGTCTCCCCTCCCTGAATTCGGGGAGGGGTCGGGGGTGGGGTGAGAGAAACTTATCCATAACTCACGTTAGAATAGGTGTTCTATTCTGTCAACCCATGTGTGTAGGAGCGAATGTGATACAATAGGGATCTTATAGTCGGTGTGTGTGAAGGAAAAAATGCCAACTCCAGCCGCTCGTCTTCAAGCGCTCCCGCCGTATCCGTTCGCTCTGCTCACCCAGCGGGTACGTGAACTGAATCAACAGGGCTATGACGTGATCGGACTTGACATCGGCAGCCCGGACATGCCGCCGCCCGACCCGGTGATCGAAGAACTGTATCGCTCTGCCCGCGAACCCGATCATCACGGCTACGCGGGGTACAAAGGTACGCCGGAATTCCGCGTCGCCGTGGCGCAGTATTATCAGCAGCGCTTTGGCGTGACGGTCGATCCCGAAAAACAGGTCCTGCCGCTGTTGGGCAGCAAAGAGGGCATTGTCAACCTGAGCCTCGCTTATCTGGATCGCGGCGATGTGGCGCTCGTGCCTGACATCGGCTATCCCGCTTATTCGCTGGGCGCGCTGCTGGCCGGCGGTGAAGTCTACTGGCTGCCTAATCGCGAGGAAAACGGGTATCTGCCAGCGGTTGAGACCATCCCGGCAGACGTGCTGCAGCGGGCGAAACTGCTGTGGGTCAACTATCCGAATAACCCGACGGGTGCGGTCGCTGGCCTCGACTTCTACCAGCGGATGGTCGATTTCTGCCGGGAGCATAACATCCTGCTGGTGTCGGATAACCCCTACTGCGAAGTCACGTTTGATGGCTACGTGGCGGGAAGCGCCCTGCAAGTGGCTGGCGCGCTGGACTGTACACTGGAATTCGTGTCGTTCTCCAAGTCGCACAATATGGCGGGCTGGCGGCTCGGCGCGGCGGTGGGCAACGTGGATGCGATCAAGACGCTGCTGACGGTCAAAAGCAACATGGACAGCGGACATTTCCAGCCGATCTACGACGCGGGGATTATGGCTTTTGCTGAGATTCCGCAAGCGTGGATTTACGAACGCAATCAGATTTACCAACGGCGGCGCGATCAGATTGTGGCGGCGCTGCCTGCCATCGGCTTAAGCGGGCACTCGCCGCAAGGGTCGCTCTATGTGTGGGGGCGCGTCGAGAACGGACTCGGCGACGGCACGAACTATGCCGAAGAAGCCCTGATGAAAGCGCATGTGTCGGTCGCTCCCGGCGGAATCTATGGGCCGGGTGGCGCAAATTACGTGCGCTTCAGCGTCGGCGTACCGGATGCGCGCTTGGAAGAAGCCCTCGAACGTTTAAAGAAGTGGTACGCAAATAGATGAATCAATTGTCAATCGATCTGGAACAAGCGATTGCCGTGGGTATGAACCTCAAGGGAAGCCGCCCGCTGCTCTCAATGGACGATTCGCTCTCTGAACTGATCTTGCTGGCGGATACGGCCGGCATGGCGGTGATCGGGACGATCACGCAGAATGTTAGCCGAATTGACCCCGGCACGTTTATCGGGTCGGGTAAAGTCGATGAAATCAAGGACATGCTGCTGGCGACGGGTGCCAAAACCGTGCTGTTCGACGATGAACTGTCGCCGCGCCACCAGCGCGGGCTGGAAGAAATGTTCGGTGAGGACGTGAAAGTGCTGGATCGGTCGGCGCTCATCCTCGACATCTTCGCGCAGCACGCCAAAACGCGCGAAGGCGCGTTACAGGTCGAACTCGCGCAGTATGAATATCGTCTGCCCCGCCTCACGCGCATGTGGACGCATCTGGCGCGGCAAGCGGGCGGTGGTGGCGGGCGCAGCGGCAACGGCGGCGTCGGTCTGCGCGGCCCCGGCGAAACGCAGTTGGAAGTGGATCGTCGCGATATCCGGCGGCGTATCAGTAAGTTGAAAGAAGACTTGGAGCATGTGCGCGAGCATCGCAGCCGCCACCGCTCCCAGCGTGAACGCACCGGCGTGCCGCTCGTGGCGCTGGTCGGCTATACCAACGCCGGAAAATCGACGCTGCTGCGGGCGCTGACGGGCGCGGATGTGTACATCGCGAATCAGTTATTTGCGACGCTCGACCCGACGACGCGCCGTGTCGATCTGCCGACCGGCCGCCAGGCGCTGGTGACCGATACCGTCGGCTTCATCCAGAAACTCCCGACGACCCTGATCGCGGCGTTCCAGGCGACGCTCGAAGAAATCCGCGACGCGGACATCATCCTCGAAGTGGCCGACGTGAATCACCCGAACGTCTTGCAGCATCTGGAGACGGTCGAGGACACGCTGGCGGAGATCGATGTGCCGCCCGTGCCGCGCGTGCTGGTGTGGAACAAAATCGACCAATGGACGGGCGATAAAAGCGACCTGCCCAAGCCGGAAAACGCGGCGGATTACGTAGCGCAGGTGGCCGTCTCCGCGACCGATAATATCGGACTGGAGAAGCTCCTCAGTGCGGTCGAAACCGCCTTGAAGGTCGCGCTGTTCAAGACCAAACTGCTGATTCCCTATGAACGCGGCGATCTGGTGTCACTGCTGCACGAGGCGGCGTCGGTGGAAAAACAGGAACATACGGAGGGCGGCGTCCTGCTCACGCTCAAGCTGCCTCAGGATTTGCATGAACGGTTCAAAGCGTACCGCGTTTAGAGGAGTCTCGTCGTGTTCAGACGCATCAATCACTCCAGTGCTCTCGCTCGCTTCCTCGAAGGCCTGTCCGCGTGGCTGGCCAAACGGCGCGGCTTGCCGACGGTGGTTGGCGTGCTGCTGATCATCATCAGTTTTGTGCTTTCGCTGGTCAATGTCTATGCGCCGTCGCAGGGGCTGGATGTGCTGTGGGCGATCACGCATCACCTCGGCATCATCATTGCGCTGATCGGGTTGATGCTGGTGCAGCCGCTGGGCAACTAGGGGAAAACCTGTCTCACCACCCCAGCCCCTCTACCTTACTTTTCAGGGGTAGGTAGGTGTCTGGTTGTAGGGACGAGACTCGCGCGTGTTTGAACAGTCGCTGTGTAGCTTCCTGAACTTCACAAACACTAGCGGACGCGATTAATCGCGTCCCTACTTTGCTTGGCGCGGACGGTTGGCTCCCCTCCCTGAATTCGGGGAGGGGTCGGGGGTGGGGTGCGTTCTTCTTACCTTACACCTTCGGTTGATGCATCGGCAGCCGAATCGTGAAATGCGCGCCGTATCCGTCCTTACTCTTCACCGTGATCGTTCCGTGATGCCCTTCGATGATCCCATAGCTCAGGAATAAGCCCAGTCCCGTTCCATTCGGCTTCGTCGAGAAGAACGGATCGAAAATCCGCTCGATCTTGTCCGCCGGGATGCCGCAGCCTGTATCGATGAAATCGATCACCACCTCGTTCTGCTGACTCCGCGCATTGATCGTCAGTATGCCGCCATCTTCCATCGCGGCCTCCGCGTTCAGCGCGAGGTTCATGAACACCGCTTCCAACTGATCCTTGCTGCCGTACACCGGGGGCAGGGTAGTGGCGAGATTCGACTTGATCTCGACGCGCTCATGCTCAAAGAATTTCCTGTTCAGCTTAATGACGCCTTCCAGCAGTTGCGCCACATCCAGCGGCCGCAGTTCCGGGCCGCTGTCGCGGGCAAATTCGAGCAGGCTGCGCACGATGCGTTTGATGCGTTCCACGTTCTCGCGGATCATTTGCAGTTCGCGCACATCATATCGCACGCCTTTGGCCTTCAAATCACCTTCCAGATCTTCGAGGAAGATGTTGATCGGCATCAGCGGGTTGTTGATCTCGTGCGCGATGCTCGCCGCCAGATGACCGATCGACGCCAGCTTTTCCGATCGGATCAGCAGTTTTTGCGCCGATTGCAGTTCTGCCGTACGTTCCTGTACTTTCTCTTCGAGGTGTTGGGCGTAATCCGCCTGAATCTCGTAGAGCTGTGCATTCCGCAGCGCCAGCGCCGCTTGTCCGGCCAGACCTTCGAACAGGCGCAGATGATGTTCTTCGTACGGCTGTTCTTCGCTCATCACGACCAGCACGCCCAGTGGGAGGTTCGCGTGTTCCATGCGTACCGCCATCGAGCTCGTCGACTTGGTTTCTGCGTTGACCGCCGTCGTCGAATTGAGCGCCAGCGCGATCAGCTCGCCGTGTTGGAGATCCAGCTCGGGCTTCGCACTCCGGTTGAGCACCCGCGATTCGCGGATCTCGCCTTTGTCGCTCACTTGATAGCTCGCGGCGACTTCTCCCGGTAGCAGTTGCAGCGCCAGTTCCGGAATCAGTTCCAGCAGGTTGCCCACTTCGTGATGCCCGTTCAGCTTTTCGCTTGCCCGCAGCAGTGCTTCCAACTGTTGGGTGCGGCGATGCAGCGCTTCCTCCAGCGCCCGTGCCTTGATCTTGCTCTGCACGCGTGCCAACAGTTCCTGTGGTGCGAATGGCTTGTACAGGTAATCATCCGCGCCCAGCGTTAAGCCGCGCGCCACGTCGGCGGGTTCGCGTGCATTCGCCGTGACCATAATCGTCGGGATGTTCGCGGTGCGCTCATCCTCGCGCAGATTTAGTAAAACATCAAAACCGTTCATGCCGGGCATGAGAATATCGAGCAAAATCACATCAGGCAGCAGCTTTTTTGCAGTCTCAAGCGCGGCAATTCCATTAGTCACAGCTTTGACCCGGTATCCTTCACGCTCAAAGATGTGCTGGAGCATGATGGTGGTATTGACCTCATCATCTGCTACGAGGAGCAGGGGGGATGAGTTATTTTTTTCCATCGATCATTGTCCGTATCTAGTGGCTATTGGCAAGGCTGGGAGAAATGTTAAAATTCCCATAGCACTTAGCTTATCTATACACCTCTGGAACAATGATAAGCGTGATTTCCGACCGATTGCAAAAACGTTCGCAGGCGATTGAAAAGTCCTCTGCCTTCAATATGCGCGACCGCTTAATGGAAACCAACGTATGAAACCGACATCCCCCGATCACACCGACCGCGCGCTGGGGCGTTCCCTTCTGTTGGGCCTTGTGCTCGGCTTGGGTATCGCGGTCGTTTTTCTGGCCGGCTTCTTCTTTCGTGATCTCATCAGTCCCTTGCCGTCCGCCTTTGCGTCTGCGTCCGAGAGCTATCCGCTCCTCGACGAAGTGCAGTCGCTCCTGGATCAGCACTATCTTCGTACTCAGCCCGATTCCACACTGCGCCAGTACGCGGCGATTCGCGGTGTGCTCGGTGCGCTCGGTGACCGCTTCACCTTCTTCATTGACCCGCCTGTTGCGGCCAGTGAGGCCGATGTCCTTTCTGGTACCTATGGCGGCATCGGCGTGCAGATTCGGCGCAATGAAGCGGGCGCTATCGCCCTGTACCCCTTTGCCGACAGCCCCGCCGCCGCGCAGGGCATCGAGAACGGTGATCTTCTGCACACTGTCAACGGCACGCCGCTCGATCCTGCCTTGTCACAGGATGCCATTGACCAGCTCCTGCGTGGCGAAGTCAAAGACGGGAGTGGGGTTGAACTCACCGTGACCCGCGCCCTTGATGGCGCAGAACTCACTGTCTTCATCCCGTTTGCCGTGATCAATGTGCCGTCGGTCGTCTGGCGTGTCCTCACCGAAGACTCCCGCATTGGTTACGTCCAAATCATGCGCTTCACTGCGCGCACGCCGGACGAACTCACCACCGCCTTGACCGAACTGCGCGCCGCGGACATCAACGCACTGGTCGTTGACCTGCGCAATAACACGGGCGGCTTGCTGCAAGAGTCCATTCAGGTGGCCGATCAATTCCTCGACACCGGGGTGATCGTCTATCAGCGCGACAATGACGACGAACGTACCTTCGAAGGCACGGCGGGCGGCGGCATGATCGACCTGCCCATGCTTGTGCTCGTCAACAACCTCACCGCCAGTGGCGCGGAACTTGTCGCCGGGGCCATCCGTGATTCCGGGCGTGCGCTTCTCATCGGGCAGACTACCTTCGGCAAAGGCACTGTCCAGCAGATCTTCACGCTCTCCGACCAATCGTCAATGCACATCACCTCGGCGGAATGGTTCACGCCTTCCCGCCAGCCGCTCGATGCCGTCGGCCTGACCCCGGATATCCCCATGATCCCCGACGCCAACGGTCGCGACGTTGAACTCGGCGAGGCCATCCGCCGCCTCCAAGAAGACCTCTAACCCTCTTTCTCCCCTCTCCTCTTTTCGGAGAGGGGCCGGGGGTGAGGTCTCTTTAGGCCGTGGCTGAGGCTATCTTTCTCCCCTCGCCTTTAGGAGAGGGGTCGGGGGTGAGGCTTGCTTTGGCCGTGGCTGAGGCTATCTTTCTCCCCTCGCCTTTAGGAGAGGGGTCGGGGGTGAGGCTTGCTTTGGGCAGGGGTGAGGTTATCGCTTCCACGCCCCTAACCTTCGCTTTCGTAGGGACAAGGCCTGCCTTGTCCGCTTCACTCTCAACTCACATCCCAAATCTCAATAAGCCCATCGGCGCTGTTGATGGTCGCCAATTTGCTGTCATCAGGACTCAAATCTGCGCCATTTAACCCACCTATGCTGAACCTTGTTAAGGTCACACCAGTTTCTGTATCAATGATTTCGATCAACCCCTCATCGTGATACGCGGTCACCAAGCGTTTTCCATCGGAACTCCAATCTACTTCAAGGGTTCCACCGCCAATGGGTGATCGGTTTGGAAAAACAGCACTTGGTTGATTAATCGTCGTCTCAAACACCATAATTTCCTGTGCGTTCGCAATCGCCAACTTGGTATCGCCAGACCATGCTAGGGTATAAAAATCTGGCATATAGAATCGGCTTCTGTAATTCAACTCGCCTGTCACAGCGTCCGCAATGTAAAAGTACGGATGATCGCACGAAATATACTCGTTGGAAATACACGCACTTGCTGCCGCTGCGATTTGCTGGCTGTCAGAACTCCATTTCAGGATCTGGGCAGGAAATTCATGCTCAGCGAGCAGGCTGTTCTGCACTGTCCATGTTTGGGTATCCCATATTTCCGTAACGCCAATTAGATATGCGGCGCCGGGAGGTTGGTACTGAGCTAAAAGGGCGAGCCAATCCCCATTGGGACTCCAGGCAACCGCTGAAACATAGGAATAGCCATGATCATTCGTAAGTGTTAGGTCGAGAACAAAAGCGTTCGTATTGGCATCCCAGCGCCAAATTTTCGCCGTCGGATCGTTTTGTCCAATACTGGCTAAGCTATTACTGTCATCACTCCATGAGATTTGGGCAACAGGACTTCCCGTCTGTAACGCCGCTATTTCCTGCAATGTGCCTGTATAGATAGTTATCCCGTCATCAACGGCAACTGCTAGTCGCTCACCATTTGGGCTCCATACCACATCAGACATCATCTGATTGACAGCGATCCGAAATAGACTCTGCTGGGCATCGGCTATTTGCAGGCCAGACATTGCCAATATGAGCAACAATCCCCTAAGGAGTGGATGACGAGATTTGACGGAGTGTATCGGTTCCATACTCGTACTCTCTTTGTTGCCGTAAAGTTGTGTCTGACCTTACCCCGACTCGACGGATGCTCAAAATGTCAGGGGGAGCAAGCCGCGCCTAGAAAGGCAGGGCGGCTGCTTTCTCCCCTCTCCCTTGGGAGAGGGGCCGGGGGTGAGGTTGTCGTTATCGCGCCCGCCTGTCTCCCACTGTAGGGACGCGATTTATCGCGTCCGCGCGTCATATAATTAACGCAACGATTTGGCGCACGCCGCCGACTCCCCTCTCCCCGCTTGCGTGGGAGAGGGGCCGGGGGTGAGGGGCGGTAACACCCAATCTCCCGTTTCCGATGAACGCTCCGACCCTGCGATCCCTGATTTTCTCCCCTCTCCCTTGGGAGAGGGGCCGGGGGTGAGGTTTCCTTTGGTCGTTACTGAGGCTTCTTTCACCCTCCCAAATTGTGAGGCTGTCCTCTCTTTGCAGGAACAACTATAATGAGATCCATAACTGGATGGGTCGGAATGCATTTCCTGTTTCCCTCGCGCCCATCCCCTTGAGTACGACGAGAAAGCATATGAGCGACGGCAAAGGCATCAAAGTAGTCGCCCGCAATCGCAAGGCGAGCTACGACTACAGCTTAGAAGACCGGTATGAGGCGGGCCTCGTCCTGACGGGCTCGGAGATCAAATCGATTCGCGCCAACCGCATCAGCCTGCAAGAAGGCTATGTCGAATATCGCGCGGACGAACTCTGGTTGATCGGCGTGAACATTTCCCCCTACGAACAGGCGGGCACGTTCGGCAAAGTTGACCCCATGCGCACGCGCAAGCTGCTGCTGCACAAAAAAGAGATCGCGCAGATCACGTCACGCATGCGGGAACGCGGCTATACCGTCGTTCCGACAATGGTCTACCTCAAAGACGGACGCGCGAAAATTGAAATTGCGCTGGCGAAGGGCAAGAAGCAGTACGACAAGCGCGCTGATATTGCCAAGCGTGACAGCGACCGCGAGATCCGCAAGGCGCTCAAGGAACGCTCTTACGAATAGGAACGCTATGATTTACCCATCATCTATTCGTGAAATCAATGCGCTGCCCGAAGCGGAGAAGGAAGCCATCTATCAAACCCTGCTTCCGGACTGGCTCTACACCAGCTACGGCATTGACCGCGACACTCTCATGGTGAGCGGTCAGCGGGTTGTGCGTTTTCGCTGTCCTTCCGGCAGTCGCGCCTTAGAAACAATCGTCCGCCGTAATGCCGCGGATATCGACCCCATGTTCTATCTCAATCTGGCGGACACGTTCAACAATCAGCTTCTGGTGCTGTTGGTCGTCGTCAACGACCCGGATGCGCCGCGCTTCAACATCGATCGCGACCAGGATGGTAACCCGACGCACCTTGGCACAACTTCCCGTAATCTTCCTGCTGAAATCGATGCCATGCGCGCCGGCTTAGCGCCGGGGCAGGTGCGTCAGGGGTTGCGCGTCTTTCGCCAGCTCGTTCCCGTGTTCGAACAGTTCGTCAGCAATCTGGGCCATGACTTGTTCTTCATCGAGCCCATGTCCTATCACAATGCCATTGTCTTCGAACGTTACGGCTTCAGCTACTTGCGCGGCTTTCAGGAGATGCAGAATATCAACCGGGAGTTTCAGCCGGGTGGGGCCTACCATATGAAACTCACCGCCGACAATCCCTTTCGCCAACCCGACGCGTGGCAGACAGTGCGCGGCCGTTCGTGGGCTATCCACGATGGTATTCTCGGCCACCCCTTCACCGGCTTCCAGATGTACAAGCGCATCGGGCAGCACGCCGGGGTGAACTCGTTCCCGGAATCGCGTTGGTGAGGCCCTCGTGATCGCCCGTCCGTATATCAGCCGTGAGAGTGTTGTGCGTCATCTCGACGCCTTGCTCTACGACTCGCAGTCCGAGTTTCCGGCTGATTTACACGGGTTGCTCATTGTCGATCAGCGCGTTAGCGACCTTCCGCGCGCGGATCTTGATCGTGACTACGCCGTCCGCGATCTTCTCGCCGATCTCATCCTCAACGCCTATTTCGCCGTCCGTCGCGCGCTTGAACTCCCGCTTCCTTCTCTGAATCTCCCGCTTTCCGCTGTGGCTGATTGGGTGCGCGCCGACGCCGCCCCCCGTAATCCCGAACTGCTCGCGTGGAGTCTGCTCTATCACCGCTACATCCGCGCTGATCTCAACCTGACCGCCGCGCAGCTCGCTGACCTCATCAGCGCCGCTGATCGCACCTTTCGCCGCTATCAGGCTTACGCCGTGCGTTTGCTCACCTATCGCCTGATTCATGCCGAAACGCAGGCGCGCACCGCGAAAAAGCGCCGCTATCTCCAGCTGTCTCTCCCCGCGCCCGTGCCGCTGCTTGGCCGTGCTGCTGATCTTGCCGCGGCTGAGCACTTGCTCACCGCGACTCAGCCCGCGCACCTGCTCATCAGCGGTGTGCCCGGCGTCGGCAAATCCGTCTTCGCTGCTGACCTCATGCGCCGCTGCATTGACGCGGATCGCGTCGACGCGGTGCTCTGGTTTGACCAACCGTCTTCCGTTCAAGCCGTGCTCGATCACCTGACCGACCACCTCTTGCCCGAAGGCGTTGACCTTGCCGAACGCCTCCACGGGCTCCGCCTCGGCGTAGTGCTGGATGATATCAGCGCGCTCACACCGCATCTTGACGCCCTCTTGCGCCTGCTCAGTTCCGCTTGCGTGCTCATGACGCATGTCGCCCATCTTCCGCTCGATGTGGCGCACTTTACCTTGCGTGATCTCGCCGCCTCGGATGCCGAAACCCTCGTGCGTGATCTGCTCTACCGTCACAGCGCCGCTGATGCCCCTGACTATCGCGCCATCGCCGCCTACCTTTACGAGCGCGTCGGCGGCCACCCGGATGCGCTCAAAGCCTTACTGCTCAATTGGGCGTTCGAGGACGGCGCGCAGCTCGAAGCCCGCGTGCTGCACCAATTCTTTGGTCGCCTCTTCGAAACGCTGCCCGTCGGCGCGCAGATGGCGTGGTGTGCGCTGGCCGTTGTGCCGCGTCTGCCGTGGGACACGTTGCTCGAATTCGCTGTCACGCCGCTCCTGCGCCACCACCTCGCGGAACGGCAGGGCGCCGACGCGCTCCTGAGTGTGCATGGCGCGCGCGAGCTCGTCCTTCGCTCGACTGCTCCGGCTGTGTCTGCCGCGTTCGCCGCCTTGATCGCCTCAGTGTCCACCTTGAGCGCGCCTGTCGTCTATCCGCTGGCCGAACACATCCTCGCCGAGAATTTTCCTCCGCTGCCCCTTGATCAACGCGTAGCGTGGTGTCGGCGCTTCTGTCTGATCGGGCTGGAACGCGGTCGGCATGGTCGCTGGCGCGCCATCCTCGAAGACCTTGCGCGTCTTGCTCCCTTGGATGTTCAGCTCCGCACGCTCTACGGGGTGATCCTCCGCCGTTTAGGCGCTTGGGACGCTGCGCAGACCGTCTTCATCGACGCCGCGACCGAGTTGGGACGCGCGGGGAAATTCCGTGATCAAGCCTATGTTCTGCTCGAATGGAGTATCGCCGCCAAGTATCAGGGCCACTACCAGCAGGCGCTCGATCTTATCGCGCAGGCGCGCAAATCCCGCCAGTCAGACGCCGAACTGCGTCTGCGCCTGACTCTGCTCGAAGCTCAGATTCTGGTCGAATCGGGCGACGGCGTGCGCGCGCTTCACCTCTTGGACAGTCTGCACCTTGACCCTCTGCACCCCGACTCCTCGCGGGTGCTCATGGTCACGGGCGAAGCCCATCTCGCCTTGGGCGCTTTTGCCGCCAGCCGTCGCCATGCCGAGGCCGCGCTTGCGACCGCCTCACCCGATCTGCTCACGCACGTCAGCCTGTATACGACCATTGGCCGCACCTACGAAGGGGAAGGGCAGTTGGAGCTGGCCGAAAGCTACTTCACCCGCGTCGTCTCGCTGTTGGAGCAAGCCGACGATCCCTATGCCCTCGCCCGCGCGCAGACCAATCTGGCCGCGCTCCTCATCAAAATGCGCACCCACGGGCGTGAACATGCCGCTGCCGACGCCCGCCAATTGCTCACCGCCGCGGAGACCACCCAGACTCGCCTCGGCGATCAGGTCGGCCTCATGACGACGCGCCACAATCGCAGTATCCTGCACAACGCCTGAACCAAAACAATCTTCGCTGCTGCCGAACTTTTTACCCAACCCATGCCAGCCCGCACGCCGTGCAAAAGTCCTTTTGTCTCCCCTCTCCCCGCTTGCGTGGGAGAGGGGTTGGGGGTGAGGGGGTACGCGCGGATGAGGCTTATCCATAACACGCGTTACTCGAACTGCATCACGGCATCCCAGTTTTTCGTAGGGACGCGATTTATCGCGTCCTCTGCCCCAATTCTACCGGGCTGCTATCCTGCCTTGTCCTCAAAAGTACTTGTCCGTTTATGCCTCGTCTTGCCACATTGACGCGTCTCGTCTAAAATAAAAGCAGTGAGCGCCCATAGCTCAATGGATAGAGTGCCGGTCTTCGGAACCGTCGGTTGTGGGTTCGAATCCCTCTGGGCGCATGCCTGTCTGAACTTCTCAGACAGGCTTTTTTTCTTGTCTGCGCCCGGTTCCTACTGCACCCGCGCTTGCACCAACCGGAATAAATCGAGTATCTGCCCCGCCGCTTGACCATCCGCCAGCGTGAGATACCGTTCCTGCATCTGTTCGGCGCTCACATGCTCGACCATCTCGAAGCCCCGCGCCTCCAGCCACCCCTTGACCTCGGCCTCGTCCAGTTCAAAGTGCAGCGGCTCAGCCGTATACATCGCTTGCATCGCTTCGCGCGCTTGCTGAGCGCCGTGCCGTCCTTCCAGTTGATCTTTCGGCAGCATGTAGTCGAAGCACAGGCCACTCCCCGCCGCGGAATTCAGGCGGATGAAGCGCAGCGTTTCCTCGACGGTCGGGGCCGGCAGGTAGTAGCTGACCCCCTCCCAGATGAACAGTGTCCGTTCATCGCGTTGATACCCGGCGGCGCTCAGCTTGTCGAGCAGGTTGTCGACCGTGAAATCGAGCGCGACATACCGGATCTGTTCCGGGATCTCGACTCTCGCTTCTTCCAGCTTGAGCCGCTTGTGCGCTTGTGTCACCGGTTCGTCCAGTTCGAACACCCGCGTTTTGCTCAGGAGTGGACTGAAGCGATACGCGCGCGTATCGTACCCTGCGCCCAGCAGCACCAGCTGCGGGATGTGCTCGCGCAGCGCCTGTTCCACGACCGCATCCAGATACGCGGTGCGTGCGCTGAAATATTCGTAGCCGCCGGGAGAAAAGGCGTCCAGCTTTTTGAGGATCAACGCGTGCGTGTTGGGATCACACAACGATTGCCGCGCGGCCGCCTCCAGAAAGACTTCTGCGAGGGTATCGCCTCCCCGAATGGCGGTGCGCGCCTCATGTGCGGCAATCGCCCGACAGCGTGCGACATTCAGCGCGCTCGCCGAGGGTTGGCTTTTCTGTGACATGGTTTTCTCTCCATTCACGTGGCTGCCTTTCCAATTCAGGCAGCTGCCGGCGATTGTACCCCTAACCGGGCTCGACGGGGCGCGCTCACTGTCTACGTGAATGCCGCTGTTATCCGCGTCCGCCGCTCGGGCCGAGGATGACTGCCGTCGCTGGGGTCGACAGGCGCAGCACGGGTTGATCGAGCGGCGTGAGCCATTTAGACCACCCGTTATCGCTGTAAAAATACTGCGTGAAGTTCGCGAATCTCGCCATGAACGCATTCACCATGTCGTCGGGCATCACCAGCAGCGGGTTGATGATCCAGATCCCGTCAAAGCGCACCTCGAAATGCAGGTGCGGCGATCCCTGCGCGCCCTGCCGTGCGAGCTTGCCAATCCGCGTGCCAACGTGCACCGGATCGTTGACCTTCATCTCTGCCGGAATATCGGAGATATGTCCGTAGATCAGCGTAAACCGTCCCACTTTGACGGACACGAAATTGGGCGTATACGACTTGGAGTTGCGGCTCACCTGACTGACGACGCCCTCCACGCCCGAAAACACGTCGGGTAGCGCCTCGCTCCCGAAATCGATTCCCCCGTGCAGCGCTTGGCAATAGTAGTACGAGGTTCGGCGTCTGGGGTCGCGATCCACGCTGAGGTTGTACGCAAACCGCGTGTTGCCGAAATACTGCGTCCATACCGTTTGTTCGAGTGCCACGGGCAGCGCCTGAATGATCGCTTGCGGCTGCATACTGCCCCCATTGGGGAGGGCAATCGTGCGCACCGTCGACGGATCGAACCGCTTCATGAGCAGTTCTGGTTCTTCCCCGGCGACCGCTGTTTTCTCTGCGACCCAGAACTTCCCTTCAAGCTGCATCCACCACGTGTAACCGTCTTTGTCCTGCACTGACGCAGGATCGACCTGTACGACGTTCCCTTCGCGCAGTCTTTCCGGGAGGACGACCGACCGCAGTCCCGCCGCATTCCGCGTTCTTAAGCCATCCGAAGTCACGACCATGAAAAATAGTGCTGGCAAATTGACTGTCATTTCTCAAATAATCCTTTCTCGACACAATCTCAAAGTTTGTTCCCAGCCCGCTTGACGACCAGCTAATTTCGATCGCGAAACCTCCGCGTCCTAGGGGTACAACGATCTTCCGTAGGGACGCGATTTATCGCGTCCGCTGGTTGTACCCATCCTCACCGCGTCCCCGCTTGCATCGGAAAGGGGAGATCTTGTGCGCGATGTTGTCTCCCTCCCTGAATTCGGGGTGGGGTCGGAATACGCCTACGCAAACCACCCATCTCCCGCCGTCACAGCTGTGGTCTACCGTAAACTACCGCCGCTGCCAGTCTCCCGACGGAGAGCAGAGACATTGCGAACGCCGTTGGCTCCCCTCTCCCCGCTTGCGTGGGAGAGGGGTTGGGGGTGAGGGGTGCTCGAACACGCTTACATCGCGACTCGCCAACCATGCTCTCTCTGCAAACTGCCTAGCCTCACCGCAGAATCTGACCATTGTTGCCCCTCTCCTCTTTTCGGAGAGGGGGTTGGGGGGTGAGGTTATGCATTTTCAACCCTCTTAACAATACGATACCTGATATTATATTGACTGTAAACAAGTTGGTGGACATATATTGCGCGGACTTGCCGAGTCATGGTAGCTTCTGCGCTGTTTACTGTCGCTCGGGTACAGAGTTGCCCGACTCCGGTCGATCACGAGGACGTCTGCCATGTCCCACATCTTCAAGCTTTTGACTCTCAACCTGCGCCACGACGCTGATCGCTGGCTGGAGCGCCGAGCCCTTGTAGCCGCCGCGCTTGCCGCTCATGCCGCCGATGTCATCGCCTTTCAGGAAGTGGCGCTGCCCGTTCGTCAGGCCGACCTCATCGCCGCTGACCTAATGGCGCTCGGTCAGCCCACTTATACCGTCCATGTCGCGAGCAAATGGGGTGAGGAGTCGTCGCGTGAGGGCATCGCTTTGCTTTCTCGCCTTCCGGTTGTCGAGGTTGATACTCTAAATCTGCCTGTCGGTGGGCGCGTGGCGCAGCGCCTGCGCGTGCTCAAACATGACCTGCCGTTTGATGTGGTGAATACGCATTTACATCATGAGCCGGAAGACGACGAGTCACTTCGTGAGCCTCAGATGCGCACCATCGTGGACTGGCTCACTGCCTCCGCCGCTCCGGATCGGAACTGGTTAATCACGGGCGATTTCAACGCGCAGCCGCTTTCCAGCACCGTCCAACTGCTCTCTGGTCGCTTTCGTTCCGCCTATTCGACCCTCCACGGCGCGGAACCGCTCACGTTCCCGACGCCGCTGGTCGACTACGATTACCCACCTGTCGCCATCGACTACATCTTCTTTGATCCTACGCGCTTGACCCCTGTTTCTGCGACCATCGTCGGCGCGCAGCCCGCCGCCCATGATCCGCGCCTCTACCCCTCCGACCATTTCGGCCTCACCGCCGCCTTCTCCCCAGAATAGAGCCATCTTTCTCCCCTCTCCCTTGGGGGATGTGTCGAGGGTGAGGTTGCTTTTCTCCCCTCTCCTCTTTTCGGAGAGGGGCCGGGGGTGAGGTTGCATTTCTCCCCTCGCCCTTGGGAGAGGGGTTGGGGGTGAGGTTGCTTTTTCTCCCCTGCTCTTTTCGGAGAGGGGTCGGGGGTGAGGCTGCTTTTCCCCCCTCTGCTCTTTTCGGAGAGGGGCAGGAGGTGAGGTTGCATTTCTCCCCTCTCCCTTGGGAGAGGGGTCGGGGGTGAGGTTTGTTTTGACCGGGGGTGAGGTTTCTCTTTCTACCCTCGCTTCACAAACCGCGGCGGTTTCTCTTTGCGCATACCCGGATCGGGCGGATCATCGTAGCTTGTGTTCCGCTCAATCAACCGCACGCTCAGCGTGGTCACCCCGCTGATCTTCCCGCCGTTCATCTGGTGCACGACCTGTTTCGCCGCCCGCCGCCCTAATTCCTCGACATCGGCCGCGACCGTCGTCAACTTCGCTGCTCGCGCTTCTGGCCCGTCTCCGAATCCCACTACCGACACATCCTGCGGCACGCGCTGCTGCTGCTTTAGCCGCGCAATGACCCCGAGCGCCATCATATAGTCGCTGGCGATCACCGCGTCGAACGCGTTCCCTTCCTTTATAAGGGTCTCCAACGCCGCGACCGCCGTCTTCGGATTGAATTCCCCGTTGATCGTCCCCGCCGCGTGCGCCGAGTACCGCATCAGCGCGTCCGTGTAGGCGGCCTCGCGCTGATCGGCGTCATACTGTCCGGTAACCCCGCGCACGAAGATGAACTCTCTCCGTCCGCATGTGACCACCAGATGCTTGACCAGTTCCATCATTCCTTGTCGGTTATCGAACACGACTGACGGGAAACCGGGCAGCGTGTGGCTGACCAGCGTGACTGGCTTGCCTGCGCTTTTCACCGCCGCCAGCCACTCCGGTGTCGCCGCATTCGCGATCACGAGCCAGCCATCGACTTCGTCGGGCGTTAGCTTTGGAAGAGTGTTGTTCGCCTGTGAGTGGATCAGCAGCTCGCAGTCCTCCACTTCGGCGGTTGTCCATGCGCCGTTAATGACCGACTTCTGAAATACGCCGTTTTCATCGTTGGTGATCACGCCAATCTTGCGCATCATACCAATCCTAGTTCCATCTGAATCGCGCGGTACGCGGCCCCCAGTGCGGCCAGATTCGGTTGCTCGTCAATCGAGAAGGTGACGCGCCCCACTATCGTCGGGCTCAGGGGTAGCCGTTTTTTGACGTTTTTGAGGAAAACCTCACCTAACGCGCTGATTTCTCCGGTGATGGCGAGGTGCTTCGGTTGCAGCAGCGTGATCACCCAGCCGCACACCTGCGCCAGTTGCGTTGCCAGTTCGTCACTCAGCGCCAGCGCCGCCGGATCGTGCTGTTCCGCTGCATGGCGAATGAGTAGGGCGCTGATCGCCTCGCTTTGCAGGTACGGACTCTGGTGTTCGCGTCCTAGCGTTCGTGCCCGTTCGCGTATGCTTTCCCAGCCTAGCAGTGTGTCGAGTGTTTGGGTTTCGCTCAGTCCCGCCACCTTGATCTGCCCGATTTCGCTGCCCAGTTGCTGCGCGGCGTTCTCCAGTACCGCCCCCATGCCCACGCCCTCGCCGCTGATCAGCATGGCAAGTCGTAGGTCTATGCCCTCGCTGCGTTGCTGCCTGAACGTCTGCTTTGAGCTGTACAGTGCCAGCGCGGCGAGTGCGCTGCTGTTCGCCATATACACCGGCACGCCGAGGCGTTCGGCGACGGCCTCGCCGAAGATCACGGGGACGGTACTGAAGCGCGGCGCGTAAATTGCGCCCTCCGCATCCACTTCTCCCGCAATGCCGATGCCGATGCACAGCAGGGGGGCGTCGGTCTGCGCGATCAGGCCGTTGATGACGCCGCCCAGTCGTGGCATGAATTCATCTTGGAGCGACACTTCGTCGAACGGCATCTTCACGTCGATCTCGACCGTGTGCGTGGCGATCATCTCCCCGTCGAGCGTTGTCAGCACACCCATAATCTGCGTCGGCGTGAGCCAAATCCCGATCACCTGCCGCGCATTCGGCACAAACCGCAGCAGACGTGGACGCTTGCCGCCGCTGTCCGTCGAGTCGCCGAAGCCTCCCTCGCTCAGAAATCCCTCGTTGATCAGCCCATCCACCAGTTCAGAGATCGTCGGTTTGGACAAGCCAATTTCCAGAGCTAGCGCGGCGCGACTGGTGGCTGTGTCGGTATAGACGCTGCGCAGCACCATCTGCCGATTATGCCCTCTTATCTGCCCGCGCGTTGCTTTCTTCACTGGCCACCTCGCTTTCTCGCGTCCGGTTCTTTCTCCCCTCTCCCTTGGGAGAGGGGTCGGGGGTGAGGCCTCTTTCCCCCCTCGCCCTTGGGAGAGGGGCTGGGGGTGAGGTTGTCCTTTCCCCCTAAATCCGCGTCTGCGGAATCTTGCACGGCAGCGTGCCGCGCGCCTCAATCTCCCCGAACAACACCCGCGCCACCGCCTCCATGCTCACGGGTCGAATGCTGTACGTACACAGGTAATTCTCGATGGTCGGGAACTCCACCAGATCATACGGCGCGCGCAGCGCAATCACGATCGGGTGCTTGCCGCGCGCCTGCAATTCGTTGACCAGCGCGACCTGCGTTGCATCCCGGTACGCATTGATCGTCCCGACGATCACCGTATCCGCCGACTCCGCCACCTGCACAATCGCCGCCACATCCGCCGCGCCCATTGGGATCTGCATCTGCGTGGTATGTGCATGCCGTTTGCTGATCGCCTCCGCCAGTCTGATTTTGACCGTCGCTGATGTATCGGCGGGTGTCAGGTTTTCGGGGTAGGGCGTAATCACGAGGATGTGTCCCTCATCCGCCGGATTGAGTCGCACGTCGCCTTTCACCCGTGTGATCGACGCTTCTGCAATTTCGCGCGCAATCGCCTGATGTTCGGCACACCCGACCAGATCGAACGAGGGTAGGGCGGTCGCCAACCGTTGCCGCGCCGCGTTGATGCGCGCGACCGACGCGGCGTTTTCTGTGAAGCGCGTCATCAGCTCCATCTGCCCTTTGATATGTCCGAGCAGGACCAGATCCGCGCCCGCGTCCAGCGCCGCCTGAATACTTTCTTCTTTGCCATGTCGTGCGACGGCCCACATATCCATCGCATCGGTGATGACCAACCCGGTATAGCCCATCTCGTGCCGCAGCAGATCCGTCAGAATCTTGCGGGACATCGTGGCGGGTAGATCGGGATCGAGCACCGTCACCCGGATATGCGCCGACATAATTGCATCCACGCCCGCCGTAACCGCCTCGCGGAACGGGGCGAGCTCCACCCGATTGATGCGTTCGATGTCATAGGGGATAATCGCATCGCCATGATGCGTATCCGCACCCGTATCGCCGTGTCCGGGGAAATGTTTCGCCGTCGCAATCAACCCCGCTGCTTGCATCCCGTGGATCATGCCAATCCCCAGTTCGCTCACCAGCGTCGGGTCATCGCTGAACGACCTCAGCCCAATCACCGGGTTCGCCGGATTGATATTCACATCCACCGACGGCGCAAAGTTCATGTTCACGCCCATGGCCAGCAGTTCCCGCGCCAGTACGCGTCCGGCTTTCTCCGCCAGCGCCACCGAATGCGTCGCTCCCAGCGCCATGTTGCCGGGTAACTCCGTCGCCCCGCCGGTGATCGCAATTAGCTGCCCGCCTTCTTGGTCAATCCCCAGCAGCGGCGGCGGATTTCCGCCTTTGGCGGCTGCTTGTCGCAGGGAGTCGCACAGTTCGCGGAGCTGCGCCGGGCTCTCCACGTTCATCCCCGCGAATAAGCAAAAACTGCTGATACGCCCGCTCTCCACCCCCGCCAAGATGTCCGTCGGCGCCTTTGTCCCCGTAAAGCTGTGCATTAATTGCCGCATAATCGTTTTCCGCCTGTGCTTCCCTTGCAGAATACTCCGCAAAGTTCCATCATTATTGGTCATCTATGGACAAAATTTCTGGATCTCAAATGGTTAGTTAGTTAAATTTACTTACTAGCTATCTTGTGGTAGTATACGGGGCAGATATGAGGGTGTCAAGGGGGGGCGATGAGCTATTTACACGATGAGATACATGAGCAGCCGGCAGTAGTGGAGCGGCTGTTGCGCGACCAGCAAGCGAAAGCCAAGGAAATTGGTGCGGCGATACGCGCATTTAACCCGGCGTTCGTGTGGATTGCGGCGCGCGGGACATCGGACAATGCGGCGCGCTATGCGCAGTATTTGTGGGGCGTACAGGCGCGCATGGCGGTTGGATTGGCGACGCCGTCCGTGCATACGCTGTATGACAGCACGCCGGACTTGTCCCGCGCGCTGGTGATTGGCATCTCGCAGTCCGGGCAGTCGGAGGATGTGCGGCGCGTGCTGAGCGATGCGCGGGAGCAGGGCGCGTTGACCGTGAGCATCACGAATGACGCGGAGTCGCCGCTGGCACAGACGGCCGCGTATCATCTGCCGCTGGGCACGGGCAAAGAGCTGAGCGTGGCCGCCACCAAGACGTACACGGCGGAACTCGCGGCGGTCGCGATGATCGGCGCGGCGCTCATGGATCAACCGGAAGTCTGGGAGATGCTGGAGCGGCTGCCGGACTGGATGCGCGAAACGCTGGATAAAGCGGCAGATACGCCGGTGTGGACGGAACGGTATCGCTATATGGAGCGGTACGCCGTGATCGGGCGCGGATATAATTACTGCACCGCGTTTGAAATCAGCCTGAAAATCAAAGAGTTGTGCTACATCCCCGGCGAAGAATACAGCGAAGCGGATTTCCGACATGGCCCGATTGCGGTGGTACAGCCCGGTTTCCCCGTGATTATGGTCGCGCCGAAGGGGGCGACGTTCCCCAAACAGCTCGAACTTTTGCAGCAATTGCAGAAGAAGGGCGCGGAATGCCTCGTGGTGACCAATTCGAACGAGTGCGACGGAATCGCCCGGCGGATTCTGCCCATCCCGGCGGACGTGCCCGAATGGCTCAGCCCGATCCTCGCGGTGATTCCGGGGCAGGTATTCGCGATGTCGCTGGCCGGGGCGCGCGGGCTGTCGCTAGACCAGCCGATCGGGCTGACAAAGGTCACTGTGACCGAATAGGGTGCTTGATTCCAGTCGGCTACGCGCCTAACATAGGGGCCAACGATGAGGTAGGGAGAGTCAGCGATGTCATTTTGGTCGGAAAACCGGTTCGTCGTCACCGGGGGTGCTGGTTTCTTAGGAGCGCGCGTGGTGCGTAAGCTGCACGAGCAGGGGGCAACTTCGGTCTTCGTGCCGCGCAGCGCCCAGTACGATTTGCGGGAACATGACGCGGTGATGCGGCTGCTGCAGGATACCGAGCCGACCGTGATCATCCATATGGCGGCGGTCGTCGGCGGGATTGGCGCGAATCGGGAACGTCCGGCTGAATTCTTCTACTCAAACCTGCTGATGGGCACGCACCTGCTGCATGAGGCGTGGCGGGCGGGGGTGCAGAAGTTTGTCACCATTGGGACCGTGTGCGCCTATCCAAAGTTTACGCCTGTGCCGTTCCATGAGGAGGACTTGTGGGACGGGTATCCGGAAGAAACCAACGCGCCGTATGGGCTGGCGAAAAAGATGCTGCTGGTGCAAGGGCAAGCGTACCGCCAGCAATACGGGTTCAACGCGATCTATCTGCTGCCGACGAATTTGTATGGGCCGGGCGATAATTTCGATCCGAAAAGTTCGCACGTCATCCCCGCGCTGATCCGCAAGTTTGTGGAAGCAAAGGCAGGCGGGCAGGGGCAGGTGGTCGTGTGGGGGACGGGGGCGGCGACGCGCGAGTTTTTGTATGCGGACGATGCGGCGCGAGGAATTGCGCTGGCGACCGAAAACTATGACAAGGGCGACCCGATCAATATTGGGTCGGGGAATGAGATTAGTATCCGTGACCTGACGCAGTTGATCGCCGAGCGGGTGGGATTTGCGGGCGAGATTGTATGGGACACGAGCAAGCCGGATGGGCAGCCGCGCCGGGGGCTGGACACGAGCCGCGCCGCCGCGGAGTTCGGTTTTAGGGCGACGACCTCGTTTGAGGAGGGGCTGCGCGACACGATTGCATGGTACAAGGAGCAGCACGCCTAAGACAGAAAGAAACCTCACCCCCGACCCCTCTCCGAAAAGAGGAGAGGGGAGAAAGCGCAAATGACGCTTGATTTTTGAGGCGGGATTTGCTAGGATGTGTGAGTTAGTCCCATTCGTCTAGTGGCCCAGGACGTGTCCCTCTCAAGGACAAAACACGGATTCGAATTCCGTATGGGGCACATGATTCCTCAAGTCTTGATAGCTTGGGGAATTTTCGTTTCTACAGAGTGAATGAGGCGATCAAGCGAGTTCTTGCTGTCTTGTACCCTCCAGTGTTGCCTGCTACTCCTAAACGTTTCAAATCCCCACCGAAATCTGACCTCAATCTAGAGATTCGCAACCGTATAATGCAGGCGAGAGCGTACCGGCTATCGCGAGCGCCTACTGCATTTCTGAAAAGCGTGTGTATCAGATTCTACCAGATACACGAGAATAGCTGTAAGGTTTTCAGAGGATGGAAATTTCCACCCTCTGCTCTTCCCGACCACGGAGCTCCTAGGCGTTATCAACATGTGACTACAACGGACAAACGTTCGACTCTTGAACCAAATGTGTTGTACAATTACCTAGTTTGCTGCTAATGCGTCTTCCCGCCATAGGTGAAGACCATGACGATAAGGCGAGGTGTAAAAATCTCACAATACCCACTTCTCTCGGCAAAGAATTACCTTCAAAGGTTTGCGCGGTACTGGGGTTTTCGTAAGGCGGCGAAGACTGTCTTATTCAGCTTTTACAAAACCCAGTTGCGGTTTGTGCGCGGACGAGATGATCGACGACAGGATTTGAGTATTCTTGCCACAAGCTTGACTATTGCTTTCCGTGACGCAAGCTTTGCACTCGTAATGAGCTTCCTAGTTATCTATTTTTCGCAAACTGCACGCGGAGCAAGTCAGCTTGCTCCTTGGATTGTGCCTCTAGTGGAAAATATTTCCGAAGACAGTCAAGGCGCCTATGATAGTTTTCTGATAACGATAATTACCGTCGTTGGAATCTTCCTAACGTTGTACTTAGCGAATCTCAGCGCGGTAATTGGCTCGCTTTACGCAGAGTTGCCTGAAAAGTTGCGCAATCTTACAATTCGAGAAAAAGTCGGAAATGTATCTGTTGAATACTTAGTTTTTCTTACTGTGTTTTCGCTTGTGCTTCTGTCAGCAGGAGCTCTGCTTGAATTGCGTCCACGCGCCGCCCTCTACATTACATCGATTCTTGGCGTAATGACAATTCCTATGTTCCTTTCACTTGCCCGCCGCGCTTTTGGCTTTCTGGATCCAACACAACTTGCGTCATCAATCCTGCAAGAGCTTGACCAATATACCTATTACGCTACTACGAAAGGTACTCTCTCGTATGACCCTTCATTTCAGCATCATTACCAGCTGAAAGCAGTTGATGCATTGCATGGATTAGCTCGACTAGTGGAGGTCGCACAACAAAGAGATTCGCTCCGTGTTGAAGCTCTAGCACGCCTTTCCATGCAAATTGCGTGGTTTTTTCCTCGATACCTGCGTATGAAACGTCAAATACCTACGGATAGCAGGTGGTTCAAGTACAACCTGGAACATCTTGATTGGTATACGGCTGATATTACACGGTTGCAGTTGGCACTTGCAACCTATATCCCCCTGCCACCCAGTGAGAAAGTAGATCACTACTGGTTGGAGAATGAATTATTCGAACTCAATTATACAGTGTTGCGGGATGCGCTGCAGGACTCTCGGATACGTGTAATACAACAGAGTCTTGAGAACGCACTTCGTTTTTGGGACATTCTTGGTACCGAATTGGAAACAGGCACCGCGATCCGCTTTATGTCAGAAATCAGCGCCACCATCATTGATCTAGCGTCCTCTACAGAAACAAGCAGTCCGATCCGCAACGAACTTGAGACAATACAATGGTTAGATTATCTCTCTCTGCTACCAATTCGGCTCGCCCTTGGATTTCAGAAAGGCGCCCAAACTATAGACGTTCATGACCTTGCCGCGAAAATCGCAAAAGCTAATTGGCTTAACTCGCGGACTGCTTACGATTTAAACCTACCATTCTCCGTACTTACAACTCTTGAAGGCATTCAACACCGGCTTTCTTTTGAGATTCGAAGTGAGCGCCGAAGAATTAGCCCAGAATGGTATATACAGCAGCTAGTCTTTCATAATCTATTCAAAGTGCTCGTAAGAGAGATTGAAGCTTTAGTTGGTCTAGTTGATAGTTTTTATGTCCAACACGCTAAAACGCTTATTGCATCCAAACGGTATTCCTACGCCCTTGCCTTTCTTTCAAGGGGACTAGAATATGTAAATAAGCTGGGATACCACTTCAACCCGCTTGGAGAACTGACTTCTCGATTAGAAACCTACCGTATAAATAACATGGCAGACTGGAAAGATTTCGATTGGTCTACAATCGAAGCTAGACTTGACGAGGGAAACAAGAGTCTCATACTGACAATGGCAGATTGTATTGCGTATTGTCCAATTCCTCAGAGACCTAATACTCCCGATGTTTTGGGTCAGGCAGTTAACCTTGTAAGTCAGAGCTATTTTGCGGCTCTTTGCAGCAAAGATACAGAACTGGCATTAAGACTCTACCCCCGACTCTTTCATGGACTTCTACAAAAGCACGATGATCTGCAAGCGAAGTACGTGAACAATAGACAGGTCATGTTCACGTACATTATTGACCCTATCGTCGATCTTTTAGAACTGAGCGGTTATACATTCGTGATGGCAGAGTTCCATCAAGAGCCCACCGTGTGGAAAATGTGCGAGCAATTATGGCAACAGTATCTGGTTGCCGATTCCAAGCTAGAGTATTTCGCCGCGATCAGCAAGTATATTCGTAATCCTTGGCATCAGAATACAGCTCATAATCTAATTCGCACTCAACGTGAATCTATTTTTGCTAGTTATCTTCGTGAGATCAAACAAGACTACGAGTTTGATCCTCGGGATTACATTCCTCGTACCAAAGTTCTTCACCCAAGTCTATTGATTCGGATGTTAGCCCAACACGAGTTTGCGCTGTCTATGCACGATCCAATCGATATTTTTGTTGATTTATATTTGCGTACTTTGGCACCTGATGCAACGTTGGATTTTGGAGGAAGAAATGACATTGCAGAGCAGTTAAAGCTAGAGCAAAACCGCGAACTTGGGATTTCTAGTTTTGATGACGGCTTCCAATGGTCTCCCGCCGAAGTCGAACGTGAGGAAGATGAGGGCGATGAACAACCGAAAGACGATGAATAGCTCTGAAACTCGTAGCTTGACTGATCGATATTCTATTCCACATTCAAATCATGATGTAGCTCCTAATCAAGAAAGGATGTCGGAATATCACTACAGATTTGCCCAAGATGTACACACACATATCATTCCTTATCGATCTTCCTCGAAATCAGAGCATCATTTCATACTAGAACCGAATGAGCGTGGAGTATTCGACATGGTTGTCAAACTTTTCTCCACACCTAATAGCCACAGTAGAAATGACTTAACGAATGTTTTAGATGAACATATACGGTGGATTGCTGGTTCGGTAGCTTGGCATGGACAAATTCATTTTGAGATCACTAGCGACCTCCACAATACAGACACTTCTTCAAGTGCAATTCCTAGTTCTGGAAACGTAAGGATCAGATTGGAGCGAATATGGGGCAAAGTCTACCGGACTCCGTTTGGTTACTTTCAGATTGCGGTAGGCCCTTTCTTCAGCAAATCAAACCGAATAGTTGCTCGAATACCGACGAAGCATATTTGGGAAATCCAAGTACCTGAGGAACTGGGAGGAATGCAAGGTTACAAACGATTGAGTGCAGCGCTCTCACTAACCTCAGTTCCTACGCTCCCTGAATCTCGGAGTTTCTTCAATAGTGGCGAGCAATCGAGTGCCTTTTCAAACCATCGGGAACTCACTAATCTGTCGATAGCAAACGCGACGAGATTGTGGGGTTGGAGTAGCGTCGATATGTGGTCAGATTACGGTCTTGACTACTATGTGCTGTATAAAAGGCTCCTGTTTGAACGAGCAATGGCGATTTTAAGAGAACATATACTTTCGGAATCAAATATCCTCCTTGAAATGTTAGGCATTCCATGTTCTATCAAAGTTGATGGGATCAGAACGCGAACAGAAATTGAAGTATGGATCGAAAAACTAAGGACAGGGAAAGAAAGTTTTCAGTCCGTACAAGGGTTCATTTGGGGCGAGCTATAAGCGCCAGTACAGCTTGCTTTTCATGATACGTGCTGCAAGCCGAGATATTCCTCGCCGCGAGGCAGATCAGAGGAAAGAGCCTTTTCGTTTGATGCAGGATAAGCGTCTCTTCTCTCCCCGCTTCATCAAGCGGTGCTATGCCGCTTCGGTCATCTTCCAGCGCCCATTCAAACGCAAGGCGGCAAACTGCCCGGAATTTCGCCTCTCAATCGCCGCAAATCACGGTGTTCGTCAGCTGCTTCTGCGCATTTACCAGACCCGTGGGACAGCGGTTGCCCCAGCCATCGAGAAACTGCTCCTTGCGCAGCACACATACAACTTCGCAGTCGTTTGGGCAACCGCCGCACTCGACACCGACAGTGCGAAAGTCGATATCTTTAATCTGGAAGTCAAATAACTGCTGCTGCTTTTGCTTGCGCGCCAGAATTGCGACGCCGATGGCGCCCATCAGGTGACCTAAGGGATCAACGATGATTTCATGATGGGTGATGTGCTCAAAGGCTTTCACCACACCCACGTTTTTGCTCACCCCGCCCTGAAACACAATTGGCGGCACAATATGCTTCCCTTTGCCGACATTATTAAGGTAGTTGAGGACGATGGAATGGCATAGACCGGCGATAATGTCTTCGGTGGGATAGCCCATCTGAGCCTTATGCACGAGATCGGATTCGGCAAAGACCGTACAGCGCCCGGCGATTTTAGTCGGATTGGTCGAACGCAAGGCATATTGACCGAATTCCTCGACCGGAATATTTAGACGCCGCGCCTGAGAGGAGAGAAACGAACCTGTTCCCGCTGCGCACAGCGTATTCATGGCGTAATCTGTGACCACGCTGTGGTCGAGGATGATGATTTTGCTGTCCTGGCCGCCAATTTCGAAAATAGTATGCACATCGGGATGAGAAGCGAGTGTTCCAACGGCGTGCGCTGTGATCTCGTTCTTGATGATGCTCGCACCCAGGATCGTCCCGATGAGTTCGCGGGCCGAGCCGGTCGTGCCGACCGATAGAATCTTCACGTCAGGGGGAAGCTGCTGCTCGATGCTCAGGATCAAGCGTTTCACCGCCTGAATCGGGTTGCCTTCGGTCCACAGATAGTCCTGGGCCAAAATCTGATTTGATGGGTCAAGGACAACTGCTTTTGTGGAAATCGAGCCGATATCGACGCCCATGTAGGCTGACAACTGGTCACTCATGATCGCTCTTCCTCATCATCAACATGTCGTAAAAGGCTTCAAGGCGTGTCTTGATTCCAGTTTCCGAGGTCAGCGAGTCGAAGCTGAAATACAGTATCGGGAAATGGAAGTCCTCAGCCACACGATGCAGCACCGGCATCGCGTTGATTTCTGGCATACAGCCGAAAGGCTTGACGTGGATGAGCCCGTCAAATCCCTGTTTAGCATACTGAACGGCGTGCGCGATGTTTTCTGTACCCTCTGCGCCGAGTGGATGATGCAGATAGGGATCCGCAAGTGCCAGTTGTTGGCGAAGGTAGCGGTCATGGAAGGTGATATTCCTGACCGTAGAAGTGACGGTCAGCGGTCGATGCATTTCTACGCCGTAGAGGGCGAGCTGCTTTTCGATGAAGAAGTTGGAGAATGGCTCGAGCACGACGAAGAACTCGCCCACAAAGCCAACGCGCAGCGGCTTTTCCGGCTTCTGCACATCCAGCAGACGGAAATTGGTCGAATAGTCGCGATTAACCTCGCGAATTGTCCTGATCGTTTGCGCTCGATCAAGATCAATGAGAAAGTGCCGGTGCAGTCGTTCAAATGAGCCGAGGTTCGTTTCAAAGCCGATGTTTTTACGCACGAAGTCTTCGATTTCATCAATCGCGCGGGCCTTTTCATAAGCGCGGTAGATCTCATAACAGATATGCAAATAGGAAAGCTTGGGATAGGTTTTTTTTATGAAGCGGATGATCTGTCCGATACCATTGCCATTCCCGACGGTGACGAAGTCCACCTCATAACCCAAATTGCGCAGAATGGCACGCTGTAATTCCGCATAGCACGCTAAGCGGCAGCCCCCACCGACTTGCACAAGCGTATTGGCGCCGTCCTCGATGGCTTCAATGAAATTGCCAAGCATGTACTTGAACGGGACACAGACGGCCTCAGGACTGTACTTCGCGCCGATCTCAAGGGTTCGTTTGGTAATCGGAGGCGGCATGATGACCTCATCGCCGATGAGATGCCCCAGAACCTTTTCTGCAACGGGGTAGCTGCCCATAAGCGGAAAACACACGCGGCGAGTGTTCATGATTGGCCTTCCTTGTTCAGACGCAGGATGTCGACGAAGCTCTCCAAGCGAGTTTTGAGTCCGGCATCGCCTTGCAGTTCGTCCATGTTGAGCAAGCAGATCGGAATGTCCCGCAGTACATACTGAGACAATGTGTAGATCAGGGAGTCCGGGCCGCAGGGAAATGCCATCAAAAAGACAATTCCATCCGCGAACTGCCTGTAAGTTTCGATTCCGCCCAGCAGCTCTTTAGTGTACGTCCAATAACACTCGGTTGAGATGCGAGTGGACAGGTCACGCGCCGATTCAGAATCGACCAGCTCGGCATAAACGACGTCCACGCCCAGTTTTCTAAGAACCTGCGTGACCGTTTTGCCCATCAGCGCATCCTGAGTGATGTAGGGATGTGCCACCAAGACGACGCGGCAGTCCGCCGAACACTGGATCGATCTCATCTGCTGCTCGATTTCAGCTTGATGGTGTGCTTCCAGAGCCGCGCGCGCCCCGTTCACTGCGTTCCGCACCGTAGGAAGGTGAGGGTTGAGGATCAGACCCAGACGGGTCATGCCTAAAACCTCGCCCTGATGCACACTGACATCGACTTCATATTCCAAGACTTTAATGCCGGGAAAGGTATTGCGGACAATGTCACCTAAAGCCCAGAGCTTCACGCACATGGTTTCTAGAGGATGCAAACACTCGATATGGGGGATGAACAGGTAGTCGACCTTATCAAGCAGATACTGCACGTGTCCCAGAAAGATTTTGACCGCGAGACAATTCTCATCAATGGAATTTCGGATACCCTGTTCGAGGATCTGGCGGTTAGTGTTCGGGCTGACAAGGGTCTCACAGCCGATGGCTCGGAAAAAATGTGTCCACATCGGTGCGTATTTGTGATAGAGCAGGGCGCGTGGGAGTCCAATGATCGGATGTGTGCTGTCACAGGCTTGCTTAACGCTCATTTGTGTAGAAGAAGCTCTCCTGAACATTATCGGTGACCTCACCTTGTAATGGGAATCAGTTTTGGAGCACGTGACTAGCTTGAAATCAGCCAACAGTTCTTCGAAAACACAACACTTCGAGAAAGGCGCTGCGTGAAACCTTTTATCAGAGCATATGCTTGAGGCTGTCCCGTTTGCAAGAGACGGTCGCCCCATTTAGCGTTTGACGCTGCCCCGTCTTGATAGGACAAGTTGTCGGGATTTGTCCCTAGAGGCACGGGACAAAGTGGCCTACTCACTCATGCGTGGAATAACGGTGCTTCAGAGTGTCGAGCCTTTAATCTGACGCCGGAGGAGATCGACCGGATCAAAAAGTCGACAAAATATCCCTCCGGCGCGGTGTAGTTTTTCTCCGCTCGCAAAGGCTGGTATGCACTTTGTTCAGCAGGCTGGTATAAGGTAAATCTGTACTCATTTAGTCCTTATGGAATGTTGAAATGATTCAGTTCACCGCTAACGAGTCGAACAGCGCACAAGGAAGTGCGCGCCCGTCTGAGGGGGAATACCGGCGCATGTGGGCCGAGTCGCTGTTGAAAACGGCAGCCGATCTGCTCGACGAGGAGGGCAGGGCGTCGGTCGAAATGCAGGAACAGGCGCTGCAACTGAGCAATGAGGCCATTGGTTTGCTGGCGCAGATCCGCGGTCTGCAAGCGAAGTCATCTCAATAGACGCGGATTGACTTGGCGCAGCGCAAAGGGTAGATTGTTAACTCAAATTCTCTGGATATTGGAGGAAGACGATGCTGCCCTTGTCCAGTTTTGACCGCAGGCGCACGCTGGACGCGGAAATTGTCATTGACGCACCGCAACACCTGATCTGGAACATCCTCGTCGATCTGGATTGCTATGCCGAATGGAATCCGTTCACCTACGGGTATAGCGGGGCATTTGTCGTGGGTGGACATTTCAAGCTCAACGTACGAATGACCGACAAGTTCAAGCTCAGATCACCGGAAATCGTTCATCTGATTGAGCCGCCGGATCGGCTGGCATGGTGCGGCGATTACCCTCGATGGTTGGTCGCGGCGACCCGCTATCAGGTCTTGACTCCACTCAGCCCCACGCAGACGCACTACCAAACCTGGGAGACGTTTCGCGGCTTACTGGGCGTTATCGTGGTGCTCACGCTTGGGAAGAACATCGAGCGTGGTTTTCAGGATGCGGCGGTGGCACTCAAGGCGCGGGCTGAACAGCGTTACACCCCAGATAATCGGTAGCAAGTCAGGTCAGAAATTCGGGAAAACGGTTTTCTGGTGGCGGTGCAGTGTTCAGCGCAGCGCTGTGATGGTTTGGGCGACGATATTGATGACTCCCTTTTGGCGCTGCACTACTCCCGTGACGATCACTAGGGGGGACTCGCGCAGCACGCGGCGGTGCTCGGCATAGACATCTGGGCGAACCACAATATTGATGAAACCATCCTCATCTTCGAGGGTGACGAAGTGATGCCCTTTGGCGGTGGGCGGCGCTTGGTGCACGAGGATTTGTCCGGCGACTGTGACTGCTTCACCGTCGAGACAGTCGGTCAACTGGTGACTGCCGATAACCCCACGTGCGGTCAGGCGGTCGCGGTAGAGTGTCATCAGGTGATCCCGCAGCGACAACCCCATGAGTTCATATTCAAGACCCATGACTTCCTGGATCGACACAGACGGGAACTGCAAGGTGTCTTCTGGTAGATCGAGCGAAAGCGTGTCGGGTCGATAGTCCAACTTGCCGAGTTCCCAGACGAGCGACCGGCGTGTTTTCCCGAACTCCTCCAGCGCGCCACTGAGGATCAGGTGCTCGCTCAGGCGGCGGGGGAGCTGCGTGCGGCGACTGAAGTCGGCTAAGCCGCTGAAAGTGCCTGCTTCACGGGCACGCAGCAGGCGGTCGACAGCCTCGTCGCCAAAGCCTTTGACGTAGTTGAAGCCGAGGCGAATCGCGCCATCTTCGAGCGTGCAGACCGCCGCGCTTTGGTTGATATCGATGGGGAGGATGCGAATGCCGTGGCGTTTGGCATCGCTGACGATGGTGGCCGGACTCCAGAAGCCCATGGGTTGGTGATTGAGAAGGGCAGCGGCAAAGGCGGCCGGATGGTAGCGCTTGAGCCACGCGGATTGATAGACCAGCACGGCGAAGGCGGCGGCGTGGGATTTGGGGAAGGAGTAGCCGCCAAAGGCGCGCAGGGTGTCAAACACGGCATTGGCCAGCGACTCTTCGACGCCTTTGTTCACAGCGCCGTCGATGAAGTCGGCGTGGAAACGTTCGAGGGCTGCTGACGCCCGTTTTGACCCGAGGGCGCGGCGCAACCCCTCACCGTGCCCGCCCGTGAACCCGGCCAGATCACGCGCGACTTTGAGCACCTGCTCCTGAAACAGCACCACACCGAGGGTTTCTTCGAGCGCCGGTTGGAGGAGGGGATGCGGATACTTCACCGTTTCTTCGCCCAACCGCCGCCGCAGGTACGGGTGCACCATGTTGCCCTGAATGGGGCCGGGGCGGATGAGCGAGATGGAGATGATCAGGTCGTTGAATTCCCGCGGACGCATTCGGGGCAGCACCTGCTGCTGCGCGCGTGATTCCACCTGAAACACACCGATGGTGTCAGCCTCACTGACCATCTCATACACCGCCGCATCGTCAAAGCGGAGCGCGTCGAGGTTCAACCGCTCTCCGGTAAGTGCTGTGACGGTCGCTTTCGTCTCAGCGATGGCGGAGAGCATGCGCAAGCCGAGGAGATCGATTTTCACCAGCCCAGCGTCTTCAAGGCTGTCTTTGTCCCACTGCACGACGGAGCGCTCGGGCATGGTGGCGGGTTCGGTCGGCAACCGGGAAGCCAGCGGCGCACCCATGACGATCATGCCACCATTGTGGATGCCGAGATGGCGCGGCAGCCCGTCGATTTGCTCGGTGACGTCGATGAGCTGATTGAAGGTCTGTTTCGACGGAAAGAGGGTATCCAGATCGCCGTCTTCGGCAATCCGCCCCGATTTGAAGGTGTCGATGGCGCGGGCGGCGCGATCCAGCAGGTCAGGTGGGAGGCCGAGCGCTTTGCCCACATCGCGGATCGCTGACCGAGCGCGGAACGTGATGAAGGTGCAAGCCATCGCCGTGTGGGCATGTCCATAGCGTGCGTACACATACTGGATGACTTCCTCCCGTCGATCTGCCTGAAAGTCGATGTCGATGTCAGGCACGGCTTGCCGCTCGTCGGAGAGGAAACGCTCGAAGACGAGGTGATGCTCCAGTGGATTGATCGGGGAGATGCCGAGCAGGTAAGCGACCAGCGAATTGGCCGCCGAGCCGCGCCCCTGACACAAGATGTCCTGTTCGCGCGAAAAGCGCACGATATCCCAGACGATCAGAAAGTAGTTCGCCAGACCGCTCCGCTCGATCACCCTGAGTTCATGGGAAAGCTGTTGTTCGACGGCCTCGGTCACGGAGAGTCGGCGCGTCCTCATGCCAACTGCGCACAGCGAACGCAAGTAGGCTGGGGCGCTCAGGTTGTCCGGCGTGGGGAAGGTGGGCAGTTCCTGCAAGCCGAAGCTGAGGTCGAAGGCGCACTGGTCGGCGATCCGCAGCGTGTTAGTGATGGCCTGCGGATAGCGGCGAAACAGGGTCTGCATCTCGGTACAAGCTTTGAGGGTATATTCGGCATTGGGACGCAGCCATTGGCTCGACTCACCTAAGGTTGAGTTGTGGCGGATACAGACGAGCACATCTTGCAGCGCCTTCGATGCCCGAGTTGCATAGTGGACATTGTTCGTGGCGACCAGCTCCAGTTGGAGATGGTCGGCGAGGTCGGCAAGGCGGGCGTTCAGCATCTCGTCGTGCGGCAGGTGATGGTGCTGGAGTTCGAGATAGAAACGGTCGCGCCCGAACCAGCGGAGGTAGCGTTCGGCGGCAGCGAGAGCGGTATCGAACTGGTTGTGGCGCAGCGCCCAGGCGATTTCACCCTGACGGCAACCAGACAGAGCGATGAGCCCACCAGCGTGTTGTTCCAGCGCTTGGGTCGGGAGCAAAGCGCTGCCTTTGTCCGCATTGAGACGCCCCCGCGTAATCAAGGAACACAGGTTGGCCCAGCCCCGCGCGTTCTGAACAAGTAGGGTTAGATGATGGGGTTGGTCTTTGCCTTCAAGCGTGAGTTCTGCCCCGAGCAGCGGGCGAACGCCGATTTCCCGCGCCGCTTTGACAAACGCCACCGCGCCGTAGACCGCGTCGTGATCGGTGAGGGCGAGCGCGGGCAAGCCCAAAACGCCCGCTTGGGCGACGAGATCCTCCGGTGAGGATGCCCCATCGAGCAGGCTGTAGTAGGAATGGGCGTGGAGTTCGACATAGTCAGTCATACAACCGCTGTAACGACCACGTATTGGCGGCGAGATCGTGATAGACGATGACGAGCAAGCCCGTATCGGTGGCCAGCTTGAAATACTCACGCCAGATGTGCTGTTCCCACCAGTCGAGATCCACGCGCCAGCGATTGGCTACAACCGTAACGGTATGTCGTGCTCCCTGCCACGTGAACGCCTGCAGGTCGCCGTCTGCGGTGGTGTGGGCTTCGATGGGCGTGCCCGTGCGCCATAGGCGTGTCATGAGGCGTCCACGCGCTGCAAGCGGAAACGGCGTTCGGGCAGGATCGCGCCGCGTTCAGCAGTCACGGCTTCATAGAAGCAGTCGCCATAGCGCTGCGCCAGTACTGCCGCGAGGTCGATCAGCTCCTGTCGGGCAGGTTTGTGCGTGAACAATTCTAACTGGCGTGGCTTGGCGGAGACGAGATGCGTCAACCCAAGATCGATTGTGGTGATCCCGTTATCGGCAATCTGAAAACCCAAGTCCATGCGGGCGATCAACGTCTGCACGGTCGCCGCAATGCCTTGGGCCGAGGCGACGGGCTGCAAGAGGTGCAGGCGCTCCGTCTGTGTTTGACTCCGTTTGAACTGGATCGCGACGCTGATTTCGTGTAACGCCGCGCCGCGCTGTTCCAGCCGACGTGCGAGATCGGCAGCGAGCTGGTGCAGGGCCAGGTTCAAAGCCGCTTGGTCCGTGAGCGGATCATCAAAGGCTTTCACACTCCGTTCGGTCTGGGGCAGATGGCGGGGCGTGACCGGACGCCCATCCAGTCCCTGGGCTAGCAGCCATAACTGCTTACCCGGCTTGCCGAATTGGGCGAGCAGTGCCTCCCGCGGCAGCGCGGCGATCTGGCCGATAGTTCGAAACGCCAATAATCTCAGTTTGCGCTCTGTCTCCTTGTCGAGTGGCAAGAGCTGAATCGGGTGCGGCGCGACGAAGGCGGCGCTCGCCTCGCGGGCGACGAAGGTGAGCGGATGATCCGTTACGGCGGCGACATAAGCCGGGAATTTGGCCGCGGCGATGCCAATAGAAGTATCCATGCGCGTCTCGATGATAAGCGCATCGAGCAGGCGTTCACCCAGGTCGCGCGTGGACGCTTCATTTAAATGACCTAAATCAAGATAGCCGATCAGGGTTTGCGGAAACGCTGCCTGATCCACTTCGACGCGGTTGGTGAACGTCCACAGTGTCTTGAGTACCCGTTCCAACCCGTGGTCGTGGTAGTGGGCATCTTCACTCACCATGACCGCCTGTGGGCATAACGCGCGCGCCCGACTCAGCGGCATGCCGACCTGCACACCGACCACCGCGGCTTCCGGCGACAGGGCGATCACCTTGCCGCGGGTCGCGCCATAACGGATGACCAGCAGCGGAACGCCACGCAGCAGCGGGTTGCGCGCGCGTTCGAGTTTCGTCGCAAAATCGGGGATGACGACACAAGCAATCATGGTGCGCCACCCTCCACCTGCCGATCCACGCGAAGCTCGATGCGCGCCACACGTTCACCGGGTGACCGCTTATCTTTGAGGAGGCGCACCTGTCCAGCGTAACCGTTGATGTCTTGTCCGTCGTACAACCAGTCCGCTCGTTGGAGGTGCAGACGGGTATGGATAAAGGGATCGGCTTCGGTGGCCAGCGGCATCCGTGTGAGCAGCAGCACGGCGCAACGCGAGCGCATGGTCGCTTCGTGCAGACGCTTGAGGGAAGTCGTCCCGCCCGCCGTCGGGACGGAGAGAGCGTCGATCACAATCAACCCGGTGCTGGGGAGCCGCACGAAGTCGCGTGCAATTTCGAGCGCTTTGATGAAGTTGGAAGGAGTAACAATCAGCAGTCGTCCCAGATCAACCGCCTGCAAAGCTGCGTAATCCGGATCGAACGTCCCGCTGAGATCGAGATAGACCGCGCTGTGGCTGTTCGCCTGGGCATGAGCGAGGGTCGTGTGCGCCAGCGTGGTCACGCCCGACGTGGGAGCGCCCATCACTTCGGTGACAGCCGCGCAGGGCAGGCCGTGTCCGCTTAATAGGTTATCGACCGCCTCAAAGCCCGTGGCGATGGCCTCGCGTTCGCTGCGCAGGCGGCTGAGAGGGTTGATGATATGTTCGCCGAAGCGTTTCTGGATGTCCCACAAAGTTTGTTGGAGGTTGCTGGACTTAGGCATGAGTGTTCTCTTTTTGTTACATGGAGAGTCAGTATAGCCCAAGTGTTCTGATTGCACTCAAACAAGTGTTCGGCTTTTGAGTACGAATGTCGTTAGAAAGTTTTTCCAAAAGTGAAACCAATTGTTCTTATAGAATCAACAAAAACCTTCTCGACTGTTAGGAGTCAAAGTGACTCTGACGCGAGCTGTCCACTTGTTGTGGGTAGATCATCCGACGAACGATCCGGTACGGACGAGATTCGGCGCGGAAAACTGTTTTCCAGAAGAGCTCAATGCCTTACAAGTTTGGATACCTGATACTTGCGTTGCTAATGTATCAGGTATCCAAACAGTGCTATAAATTCCTGACGCGCCTTTAGGCAACAGGTAAGGGGAAGGGAACAATATCGCGGATATCGTCAATGTTGAGCAACAGCATGCACAGCCGGTCGATGTTGAGTGCAAGCTCGACCCCTGGAAGCATGCCGAGCATAAGCGCCCGTCTCTTATACTCTGACTGCAACGCAATGTCATTGGCCATATGGGCCGGATCAATGTTAAGAATTTGACCGCAGCCCATATGCATCCCCTTGATAATGAGTTCAAACGAGCTAACTGCACCCCTGAAAGGGTAAATTACGAAGGTCGGCTGAATCAGTACAGGCTGTACGAGTTGTCTAAAGGTGTCGAGCATTACAGCCTCGATGGATTGATAGTGTGAACGTTCCGTGAGTTGAAGCCCCGCTTGGGTCGCGACGTTCAGCGCCTCGTCCAGATTGGTGAGCATCGTGAAGTCGATGCCGACAATGGTTGACACGAGTTCCGGAAGTCTGCGCTGTGCCCAACCGGGAGAGAGATCGATCTGCTGCAGATGATCGTCGGGGAAAACTGCTTCGATACCCGTTCTGTCGCCACCCTTCATATACTCGAATGGCGTATTCAGGATCACCGGATGCGCGTGAAGGTAGCTTGTGACGTGAAGCAAGAGGTGTTCCATAAGCTGCATGGTGTAATTCACTGACTTCAACGCGAGGCACGCACGGAGCCACAGCGCCTGCGGATGATTTAGCCAATCAATCGCATGAGACAGGCGTACCGGACCGATTTCATAAACCTGCTCGAGCCCGCCGACGAGATAGTGCTGAAGCTGGTAGTACTCCACAGTCTCGGCAATGCCGTCCAGCGGATATGGTGTATTCACCTCAAGTATGTCGAAACTATTGAGCACGCGGCGAATCTGGTGAAGCACCTGGCTGCGTTTGACCATCTGCTCGCGGGCATCAAGGCTAGACGCGAGATGCAGATAACGCTCGCGGCGTTGGCGCTGGGTGTCGAGATGTAAAGGAATAGGGAGATTGGCGAGGGATAGGTAACACCACTCATTGGCTTCCGCAGTTATGTACCCGTCGATGCGACAGACTGCCTGTACGTGGAAGCCCAGATAATCGCCGCGGTAAACGCGACTCTGCAATAGCCTAGACTGTGATTCCGGAAGCCTCTCCAGGTAAACCCTCACTTGAAGATGCGTATTCTGATCTTCGATCCGAATGAGTATGTGATCACCATGGTCTTTGAGCCAACTAACACGACCACATACTTGAATAGGTGCATCGAGCACGACGCGGTCGGCATCTTCCACCTCATCAAAATTCTCGTTCATTTCCACAAGCGTGCATGATCGCGCAAAGTCTTGAGTGTAGGGCGTTACGCCTTGTTGAGTTAGCTCATAGGCGCGGGCAAGAAGCAGGTTTTCTTGAGGATCAGGCGCTGCATTCACGATGGTACTCCAGTGTGACTACTTTCATGATTCAATTAATGCATGTGCGGTGTCCCATCAATGTCCCAAAAGCGTCCGCAATTTGGCGAATATTAATGACGCTGTGTTACGATAACTGAAAACCTTTTCATTGTCTGAGTCGGAAGCTGCGGATATGACCGCTCCAGTAGAGATTTTCCTCCTCCGTAAACAGCCCGAAGTACGCATTGACCATGAAAAAACGAACCTCAGTTTGCAGGCTTTGAAACTCCTGATCTTCATGGTGGATAAGGGGGAGGACGAATACCTGCGTGACGACTTAATTCGCGTTGTGTACGGTACTCCGCAGGCGCGCGACCAGTTTCGCCGGCATGCTTTGTTCCCCCTACGCAAGGCGTTGCCGCCAGAAGTGCTCGAAGCTGATCGGAACGATTTCGTTTTCCTAAACCAACAACAAATCCAGACTGACAGTCGGGAGTTTGCGGAAAGCGCTAACGCTCTGCTCAATGAAAAGAGAGTATTCGGAAGTCAGGAAATTGCTGTCGCGATGATGGTGCTCGACCTGTATGCCGAGCCGTTCTTGCTGGATTTTGAAACTCGCATGGGTGAGAACAGTGAAAACGCTCGCTTCATCGCGTGGATGCGTGATCGTCAGCAGGAACTAGCATCATTGAAGCATCAATTGTTGGATCGGGTGACCACCTACTACTTGCAGGAACACGACTGGGCTGGCGCACAGCGGTCTGCGGAACAATGGCAGCGCAGTCGAGGCGCGAGTCTGAAACCCGTCCAGATTTTGATCTGGTTAGCCTTGCACCAGCACAGCGACCGTCTTGGTACTTACCTTCAGCTGCTCCGCGACGCTGAAACAACCGGACTTGTATCAATAGGGCGATCCTCAGCGGAATGGGAAGTGATTATTAGGCGTAATCAAGCCATACCGCTCGAGGATCTATTTTTTGTTGCCAGACCCTTAGGGCGAACTGTTCAGACGACGGAGGCAGAATTCGAGCGAAAAGAGATAATCGATGAAGTGCTCAAGCTGATGTCGTCCGCTCGCGAGCAACGCGTGTTTGGTTTGGTGGGGCTGGCTGGCAGCGGCAAGACGGAGACCGCATTGGCGGCTGTTCGCTATTTGCTGGAGGGGCATCCTGATCATCCGGTTGTACAACTAGAACTCGCAGCGCAGATCGATCTTGAGGTTATTGTCAACAATCTGCTGATCGATCTGCAACGAGCTGATCTACTCCACCTCGATTACGCGAGCAAGCGTCAGCGCTTGAAACAGCTAATGCAGACCCCGAATCTACTGGTGATCATCGATGAAGGCCATAGACCACACCTCGCGAACGCTGACACACTCAAGACGATTCTTGAGGTGCTCGTAGGCGCGCGAGTTATGCTCGTGGCGCGCCAATTGCCGGGTTTCGAGGTGTACGAAGTACGATTGCCAGGGTTTAGTGAAGAACAGGTGCGGCGTTTCCTGTTAGCGCGTTTGGAATGGTTGCAAGACGTTGAAGCGAGCAGCTTCCAAGAGCTTACTCGCTTGACGGGTGGGCTGCCCCTCATGCTCAACATCATTGCCAGCGGTTTGCGCAGCCAGCGTGGGCGCTTACCCAGCCTGCTGGAGAAACTGCGCGGTACTGAGCTAACGAATGAGTTTGAGGTTTTCGCGCAGTATAAACGGGTGTTGGATTGGCTGTGGCAGTATCTACTGACTCCGGAGAAGAACGTGCTCTTCGGAATCAGCCTGTTCGCGCCAGACGAAGGCGTAACAGCGGAGGCGCTAGGATTAGTCGTGGGCAATGATGGAATCGGCACTGTGCCGATCAGCCAGCGCTTGGATCAATTGGTCGAGATGCGTCTGGTTAAGCGTATGAACGCCATAACGTCCGAACCGCGGTATGTACTACATCCTATCGTGCTGGACTTTCTTCGGGGCCAAACATCCGTGCAAAGCCTCCACGGGCGGCGAATGCGACAAGGATTTGTACGCTACCTGATTGAGTATGTGCAAGCCAATCATGCTCAATTCCAACGACTAGATGAATATCAGCAGAATATCTTCCAAATGCTCGAGCTAGTGCTCCTGAACAACGAATTTCCGGCTCTGCAAATGCGAGCAGTGGAAGCGTTGAATCAGATCTACGGCTATTTTGAACAGCGAGGTCTGTATACAAAAGCGGATGTGCTGTGCCAACACGTGCTTGAAAATGTCCGGCTGAACGCGCCGACCAAGATTGAACTGCTGTTCAACGTGGGGAAACTGGCGAAATACCGTGCGCAGTTTGATCGAGCGCTCACCTTCTTGCACGAAGCCATGACGCTCGCTCAAGAGACACATGTGACCCACCGAAATGGCGCACTGCACTTTCGAATCGGTGAAGTGCAAATGTTTCTCGGGCAATATAAGGACGCGTTAGCCAGTTATGAACAGGCAGTCGTCTGGGCGCAAAACGACCAAAATGATTTGCTCTTGCGTGCTGTCTGGTCGAATATTGCAGTGACCTATTTCTATCAGGGTCAGTTTGATCTTGCGCTCAACTATTACAGAGACGTTGAACGTCAGCTCGGAGACGATCTCGAAGCTTTGCCTGTGGCCATGAAGGCCATTGCGCAGCACAATCAGAATGCATTGGGCTTAACTTTGGTAGAGATGGGCAGGTATGCCGAAGCCAAAGGTTACTTTTACCGCGGGTTGAAACTCGCCCGGGAACTGAATTCGCCTGAAATGATGGCATACCTATACCTGAATTTGGGGGCGGCCAACTATTGGCTTAAGGACTACGCCGAGGCGCAGGACTGTTTCGTTCACGGGCAGAACCTTGCAGAACGCATAGAGCATCCTCGCTTGCGGATCGACTTGACGGTGGCACAAGCCGCCCTTGCATCTGTTCGTTTCATGCATTCCGACGCGTTCAGGTTGCTGCGCACTGCGATGATTCAAGCGGAGGATAACCACTTGCCGATCCAGACGACACGCATTCTCGTTGTTGCCGGCAAAGCCTACCTGAGAATGGAAACGTATGATTCTGCTCAGGCGCAATTTCAAAAAGTGCTGCGACTGCCGCGCCCCGAGATGAAGTGGGCCGCACAGGCATTGTTTGGTCTTATCTTAGGGGAGCTGCTTAAGACTAACTTGGTGGGGGAGAATCGGAATAGGCCTGCACTAGAAGTTGTGCGCATGCTTCTGGATGAGCCACCTGCCTCCGTGGTGGAGGTCTTCTCAATATCCGCAGAACAGTTTGGTTCGTATTTGGAGCGCGTCGAGATCGAGTTTCAGCAGGAAATGGAACAACTGCCAGAACTTAGGCGCTTTCATATTGTTGAAGCGCTAAAAGAATGGCACGGCACTCGTGTTGTAGCACACGTAGAAGAAAGTGGTGCGACAGAATAGGCAGTGCACTGCCTATTCCGCCAAGAATGTACTAGAGTTGTCCGCCTAGCATCCGGGGCACGGGCAACTGTTCGGATCACCAGGGCAGGCGTAGGTCGGTGTCGCGATGGGACCCGCGACCAGGAACAGGGCAATGATCAGCCCAACGAGCGTTCGCGTGAACTTCGTCATGAGACAACCTTTCTTTTCTGTTGTGCTTCAGTCGGGTTTTGGTCAGACGCTCGAGCATCTGACTAAAGGGTCTCATGTGGAGTCATGCAGGGACGTGCGACTATTCGCATTTTTACGGCGTGGTAATTTAGGTATATTCTTGTGAAAAATGCAGGAAGACTGCTTCTTCGAGAATTGGAGCATGCGAAATGGCGCATAACTCGAGTGGAAAAGTGCGTGCCGAAGCGATCGCTGAACTAGCGCAGAAGCTGGTTGATCGTGCAAGTTTGTCGTACGTTGACATGGTCGACTTGATGGGCAAACGCGTCAACCGAGTACTTGGATATGACTTGGGCTATAGTATGGACCGATTCAACCGCACGTTTCGCGCTCATGATAAAGTCGAAAACCGGACGTACGATGTGCGAGAGTTGTGCGCGTTCATCTATGTTTTGACTGAACAAGTATCTCCACATGAACGATGCACAGCTGAGGAGGCGTTTCAGTTATTCAACCTAGCGCGCGTGCCGCTCGAAGAGTTTAAGCAGCTAAAAGTGTTCTACTCCGAAAGAGAGTATCGTGCTGCATGGCAACCTTACTTACATATAGAACACGATGCTGAGGATTTTGAGAAAGACCCGAGCTTCCTCAAGCCGATTTACCCGTACATGGTGATCGGGCGTGATAAAGATATTGACAATCTTCACATGCGTTTGGGGGTGAATTACGAAAAAGTGCGTTTACCAATCACTGTAGTGCGCGGTTGGCCAGGAGTTGGCAAAACCACTGTCATCAATCGTATCGTTCATGACGAACGACAGGTTTTGCGATCTCTTTATCCCGATGGCATCCTGTGGACAACGATGGGTCCCGATGGAGATGCAGTGGCTGCACTCCGTAACTGGGCGCGGCAAATCGGCGCTGGGCACATCGAGATGTTGCAGGATGAAAAAGAAGTTGTGGAGCAGATGCGATTCTTCCTGCAGGGTAAACGTGTGTTACTTGTCATTGATGATGTCTGGAAACAGAAACAGAGTAATATGTTTCAGCAGCTCTCAAGCGGCCAGACGACGTTTTTATTTGCCACCCGGTTCACAGAGCTTGCAATAGAGATCGGCGGACGTGAGAATGTGTATTTTCTGGATATACTGAACCGCAAAGCATCGCTAGACTTGCTGCAGGTCTTCTCCCCAAATGTTTACCGCGAATATGAAACTGAACTTGACGCTCTGGTTGAGACTCTTGAAGGGCTACCACTGGCGTTACGGGTGGCCGGTCGTCTCATGGAAGAAGAACATTTCCTTGGCTTTGACCTTGCCGTCTTGATCAGCGAATTGCAGACAGACTTTAGCAAAATTGGCAATGTGCCAGCGTCAGAACGCTTTGACGAAGCTACCGGTCAGACACCCACTATCAGCTTGCTGTTTAGACGAAGTATTCAGACCCTTGCACCCTTGGATCAGGAAGCATTCGTGTGCTTGGGGGGCTTTGCACCAAAACCAGCAACTTTTCATTTAAGGGCTATGGAGCACGTCTGTAAGTTGACAAATCCTCAGTCTACCGCGCGAGCGCTAGTAGGACGCGGATTGTTAGAACCCCTCGGCGAAGGACGCTTTCAGATGCATTACACACTTTCAATGTATGCTGCTCATCTGCTAAATACAGGTGGTGCGGATCTGAGATATCCACAGATGTGACGATCTTAACTATGGAAAAGTCACTTACTCCCGTTGAACAGCAGCAACTCAAGGTTGCACAGTATTACCTAACGCTCTTGATGGAATCAAACGCTTTAGAGCAGCAGGGAGAACTCCAGAAAGCCATCGGTTGGCTGGAAGCGAATGATCGAGGATTGGCACAAATCCGGAGTGCATTTAAAGCGATGGTGCGCGTCAGTCATAATCGCGAAGCTGCTTACCTATGCTCGGCGTACCCATATTACGCGCCAGCTCCATTGGCGCTGAATCTCGGAACTCCCGTATTCATTCAATGGTTGCGAACTGCTCAAGAAATGTCAAAAGCGCTCAATGAGATCGAAGCCTATGGCCGACATACGTTTAATCTCGGCATTGCCTATTTTCGACTCGGTCAATACACGCTCGCACTTGAGTATACGCACGAAGCGCTTGAGCGGTATCGTGCAACGCAGGATCAGACACTTATAGCTGATTCGCTAGGCAATGTGAGCATCATCTATCGAAATCATGGTCGCTACGAAGACGCACGACGGTATGCCGAAGAAGCTCTTCAGATTGCGGAAAAATCGCAAACTTTGTCTGTGATCGCCCACCAGCTAGGAAACTTGGCGCTGATCGCGATTCAGATGCGCCAGTATCAAGAAGCAGTTGAACTCTTGGAACGCGCTCTGGGCATTTCGCGTTCTATTCAAGATGTTACAAATGTCTTGAATCACTTAAGTAATCTTGGGGAAGCACACCGCCGTAACGGGAATTCAGACGTGGCACTGATTTACTATCAGGATGCGCTAAACCTTGCTCGCGAGTTAGGCGATGAGGCGAGTATAGGCAACCAATTGAACAATATGGGACTGGTTTACGCGCACCAAGGGAGGCATTCTGAGGCGGATGTGCACTATCTTCATGCTCTGCAAGTTAGCCGCGCTTTGGGTGATAAACGTGCGGAGGGCCATCGATTAGGGAATCTGGGCAGTTTGTACTACCGCGTGGAACAGTACGAAAAAGCCATACCTTACTATGAGCAGTGCCTGCAAGTGTTAGAAACAATCGGCCATAGACCCGCAATGGAAATTGCGCTCAGCAATTTAGGAATGGCCTATGTACAAAATGGTGAAATCGAGCGTGGAAAATCGCGACTAGAGAGAGCGTTAAAGATTTCGATCGAGCTGGGTGATACTTATGCCCAAGAACTCAATCGCGCTCGTCTTGAGCAGTTCTGCGGCGGTGACCTATGATTCACCACGCTCACGCTGAGTATTATTTGCAGCTTCTGGATGAAATTAACCAACTGTACCGACAGGGGGGTAATCACATCAATGAAGCAATTCGTCAGCTCGAGGAAGAATGGGGACAGATTGAACGGGGACAGCAGTGGAGCGCATCGCAATCACTGCACGATGATGCCGCTGCGCAGTTATGTGAAGATTACGCCGATCTTGGCGCTGATATCCTCATGTTTATGAAAGATGCAGCTAGGCTTGTTCGTTGGTCAACCTCTGCACTGGCTGCTGCCCGACGTCTAGGCCTCCGCACTACCGAATCCGCTCATCTAGGTAATCTAGGTATTATCCATCGAAATCGCGGCCTATTTAAGCAGGCAAAGCTCTACTTCGAGCAAGCACTTAACGTAGCACGCGAGCTTGATGACGAACGACTTGTTGGTGTATGGTCGGGCAATCTGGCGGGTGTATTGATAGAAGTAGGCGAGGTTGACCAGGCTATTCTGCTTCTCAATGTAGCTCTCAAATCGGCTCGGCATACTTCTGACAAGCGCCTCGAGGCGACTTGGCTTGGTAATCTTGGCCTTGCTCATTCGTTCGGGGAACAGCTCGAAGAGGCGATGATCTACTATACACATGCCTTAGGGATACAGCGTGCAATAGGGGATCGGCGTGCTGAAGGACAAACCTTGGGCAATATCGCCAATGTGTACGCAGAGCAGGAAAAGCACGACGAAGCTTTACGCACATATTTGTCCGCGCTCGATATCGCTCAAGCATTGAACGATACAGGATATGAAGGTAAGTGGTTAGGGAACATAGCTACGATCTATGTAGCCTTGGGCGATTACAGGAGCGCGGCAGCACATCACACCGAGGCTTTGCGCTGCTTTCGTTCAACAGGGGACATGTTGGCAATGAAAACCGATCTCGGTAATCTAGCTGGAGTCTTACGTGTGTTGGGAGAATATGATCATGCAGAATCATGCTATTTGGAGCTGCTACAGATCAGCGAGGTTCTCGAAGATGAACGTGGGGAAATCAATGCATTACAAGGCTTGGGACTCGTTATGCGATCTGCTGAGCGGCTTGAGGAAGCAAAAGTGTGTTTTGAATATGCGCTCAGTCTCGCTAAAAGCTTGGAAGATATTGATCAGCAGGGGATATTACTCGGCCACTTGGGAACAATTTATTACAGCATATTAGATTACGAAAAATCACTGGAACTGCATCGGAATGCTCTTGAGATAGCGCGAGTAAGGGGCGATCTTGCCGCAGCGGCCATGCATCTGGCCAATCTTGCGAATACATTGAATGCAGTAGGACATGCCGAGGACAGTATTGCCTGCGCGGAAGAAGCACTTGCATTACATCAGGCTCTTCATCATCGTCGTATGGTAGGTGCTACAATAGGCATCCTAGGGAACGCCTATTTCTCCCTAAAGCGCTACGCTGAGGCAATTGGGCACTTTGAAGATGCAAAGGCAATTGCTCTAGAAGTTGGCGATCAATTAAATGTAGCTCACTGGAATGCCAATCTCGGATATACATTTGCGGCTCTAAGCGAGAAAGACAAGGCGTCTCAGCATTTCCTCAGTGCAGAAGAAGTTTACATGATGCTTAAACTCACGACACAGGTTGCCACAGTGCAAAAGGCTCGACACGGAATCGGTAACTAGCGGATCGTGACAATACAAAACCAAAGATCTAGTAGATACTGTAACCTGATCCAGTTCGCTTGTACCATCACGTAGAGAACACCGCCTTTAGATAAAAAGGAAACTTGGTTACACAACTGCTATAGAAGTGTAACCAAAAATGTGGTAAAATAGGGGTAATAACGGGTAACAAAGGCTCAGAATTGCCCCATGAAATCCTCCAATTCACCCCATTCCTCGATCATTTTCACCTCACAAGCCATCAGTTCCGCTCTCCAAAGCGCCGTTCAACTGTGGGCGGATGCCAGCACCGATGCGACCAGTAGTCGCCGTAACGACTTACGCCGCGACAAGGTCGCCGCGTTGACAGGTCTGAGTGGGAAAGCGCTCGGCTTCTTCGCATTCATCCCCAAGTCGCCGCAGGAGGTCACGCCCGTCGATGTCAAGGCGTGGCAGGAGCATCTGGAAGCCGCGGGCTTGTCGGCGGCGAGTGTGTACGCGCGCATCAGTCGCTTATCGTCGTTCTTCGAATGGCTGATGACCGAACCTACTTTCCGTGAGCAAATCAAGCTAAATCCGTGTACGCTGAGCCGCCCGAAAGCGCCGAAGCCGTACCAGTCAGAGAAGACGAAGGCGCTCACTGACGAGCAGGCACGGGCGTTGCTGCTCATCGTCAAGATCGAGGCAGATTCAGGCGATGTGGCGGCGAAGCGCGACTATGCCATGCTGCGCTTCTTCTTTGCGACTGGGAAGCGGCGTGAGGAGATTGTGCGCCTGCAATGGGGTGATGTACGGATGCAGCGTGATGGAATCGTCATTACGGCGAAGCACAAGGGCGGCATCTACAGCGCATCGGAGGTGCGGGATGCGGGTGTCCGCTCCGCGCTGATCGATTATCTGAAGGCATCAGGGCGCTGGGATGACAGCGAGGGCGTGCCAAAGCTCGACGAGGAAGAGCCGCTGTGGCTGCGGCACGACAATGCGGCGAAAGTCAGGGCAGCCGTGACTTCACACGGTTTCGCCAAAGCGGTCAAGCGGTATGCGGAGCGGGCAGGGATAGTGGATTTTCATCTGCACCAGACGCGACATACAGTCGCGCGGATGGTGGGGGAAGAGAGCGGGAGTCTCGCTGAAGTGCAGACGGTGCTGGGGCATCAAAATCAGGCGACGACGCGTGTGTACTTGCAGCGGGTGGCGGTGAAGCGGGATCGGTACAGCGAGAGTATCGCGTCGCGGTTGGAGGGGGATGACGCATAATGTATTCGCTACTTTGAAAACCGTTTTCTGATGCTTTATAAATCCATGAAAAATTCACGCACATAGCGTGAATTTTGATGTTACACTCCTTACGTGAATTAATAAGGTGCTATTCGCAATAGACTAGAAATCCAACACCAGGATATTTCATGCAGCAACCACAACTGAGCTGGGTCGCTAACTTCATCTGGGGAATCGCTGATGATGTTTTGCGCGATCTCTATGTCCGCGGCAAGTACCGCGATGTCATACTACCGATGACCGTCCTGCGCCGCCTTGATGCTGTCCTCGAACCCACTAAGCAGGATGTTCTCACTATGAAAGCGCGCCTTGATGAGGCTCAGATTGCCCATCAGGATATGGCGCTGCGGCAGGCCTCTAAGCAAGCCTTCTACAACACATCCCCGTATACAATGCGCGATTTGCTGAGCCGCGCGAAGCAGGGCCAGCTGCGGCAGGACTTCGAGCTGTACCTCGATGGATTCTCGCCCAATGTGCAGGACATTTTGAACAGCTTCGAGTTCCGCAATCAGATCTCGCGTCTGACGAAAGCCGATGTGCTGGGCACGCTGCTGGAGAAACTCCTCGATGAGGCGATCAATCTCGGCCCGAAGCCAATTTTCAATATAGATGGCTCCGTTAAGCAGCCGGGGTTGGATAACCACGCGATGGGAACGATTTTCGAGGAACTGGTGCGGCGCTTCAACGAGGAAAACAACGAAGAGGCCGGCGAACACTGGACGCCACGCGATGCGGTGCGCCTGATGGCCAAACTGATTTTTCAGCCAATTGCCGAGCAGATCGCTTCTGGGACGTACCTACTGTACGACGGGGCGTGCGGCACGGGTGGTATGCTGACCGTCGCCGAAGAGACGCTTAAAGAACTGGCGGACGCGCAAGGCAAACAGGTCTCGACGCACTTGTATGGGCAAGAGATCAACGCAGAGACATATGCGATCTGTAAAGCCGACCTGCTGCTGAAAGGCGAGGGCGATGCGGCAGATAACATTGTGGGCGGCCCCGAACATTCGACGCTGGTGGCAGATGCGTTCAGCCGGCGGGAGTTTGACTTCATGCTGTCCAATCCGCCATATGGCAAGAGTTGGAAAAGCGATCTGGAGCGGATGGGCGGCAAAGATGGTATCAAAGACCCGCGCTTCATGGTGGAACACAACGGCGATCCCGAATTCTCGCTGATCACCCGGTCGAGCGATGGGCAGATGCTGTTCCTCGCTAACCTGCTGAGCAAGATGAAGCAGGATACGGTGCTGGGCAGTCGGATTGCCGAAGTCCATAACGGATCGTCGCTGTTCACGGGGGATGCGGGCCAAGGCGAGAGCAATATCCGGCGCTGGATCATCGAGAATGACTGGCTGGAGGCGATTGTCGCGCTGCCGCTGAACATGTTCTACAACACGGGTATCGCCACCTACATCTGGGTGCTGACTAATCGCAAACCGGAACATCGCCGGGGCAAAGTTCAATTGATTGATGCGACGCAGTGGTATAAGCCGCTGCGCAAGAACCTCGGCAAGAAGAACTGTGAGCTGTCGGACGCGGATATCGAGCGGATTTGCGCGACGTTCCTCGCCTTCGAAGAGACGGAACAGTCGAAGATCTTCCCGAACGAGGCGTTTGGCTACAGCAAAGTGCGTGTGGAACGTCCGCTGCGGCTGCGCAGCCAGTTCACGCTCAAGGCGATCAACGGGCTGCAATTCGCATCCGGTGACGAGGCGCTGCGGGCCGAGCTCTATGACGAATTCGGCGAAGACCTGTTCACGAGTTTCTCGACCGTGCGCGCCCGCGTGGAAGCGTGGCTGAATGCCTGGGGTGCGACGGAAGAAGACGAAGAGGGCAGCGCGCCGAAAACAGCGCTGCCGGAGAAGACGCGCAAGAAACTGCTGGACGCAAGTACATGGGCGCGTGACGGGCTGCTGTATGACGTGGCGAGCGCCCTGCGCGGCGAACTAGGCGATGAGCTGTACGACGACTACAACGACTTCCGCGACCGGGTGGACGCGGCGCTGGTGAAGCTGCGGTACAAGCTGGGGGCGGCAGACAAGAAGCTGATTCTCGGCGCGGTGAGCTGGCGCGCGGACGACGCGCCGCCGGTGATCAAGAAAGTGTACAAGCCGGGGCAGGCACAGCCTGACCCGATCCACGGGCGATTTGCGGCAGAGGTGAATGGCGCAGCGACGGTGGTGGAATACGAGCCGGACAGCGACTTGCGCGACACCGAGCAAATACCGCTGCTGGAGCAGGGCGGTATCGAGGCGTTCGTCGAACGCGAGGTGCTGCCCTATGTGCCGGATGCGTGGATTGAGGGAAGCGCGACGGCCGTGGGCTACGAGATTTCGTTCACGCGCTACTTCTACAAGCCGCAGCAGCTGCGGGAACTGCATGAGATCCGCGCCGAGATACTGGCGCTCGAACAGGAAACCGAAGGCTTACTCGATCAGATTTTGAATTTAGGGAAGGGAAACTAACGCCCATGCCGCGCAAATATGAACTCCTGCCGCGTTCGATTGATAGTTTGCTCGGTTGGGTGAAGTCCGGCGAGCTGGCGATCCCTGAAATTCAGCGTCCGTTTGTGTGGGACACGACGCAGGTACGCAACCTGCTGGACTCGCTGTTTCAGGATTATCCCGTCGGTTACCTGATCACGTGGAAAAGCCCGGATGTGAACCTGAAAGATGGCACACGTTCGGAGGGCAAGAAGATTTTGATCGACGGGCAGCAGCGCATCACGGCGTTGATGGCGGCGCTGCTCGGCTATGAGGTGGTGACGAAGGATTACCGCCGGATTCGCATTCGGATTGCCTTCAATCCTCAGCAGCGTAAGTTCGAAGTCTTGAATACGGCGATTGAGAAAGATCCGGCCTGGATTCCTGATATTTCCGTGCTGTTTGCTCCGGAGTATGAGAACCTGCCGTTCTTGCTGGCTTACTGCGAAAAGAATCCGGGAACAACCCCCAACGAATTGGACAAGTCGATTTCCGCGCTGCTCAAGATCGTCAATAACCCCATCGGGATTATCGAACTGGATTCGGCACTCGACATTGAGACGGTGACGGACATTTTCATCCGCGTGAATTCGGCGGGCGTGGCGCTGAGCCAAGCGGATTTCGCTATGTCGAAAATCGCCGTCAACGAAACGCACGGCGGCCCCGACCTGCGCCGAGCGATTGACTATTTCTGCCATCTGGCGGTCGCGCCGGATTACTACAGCACTATCGAACGGAACGATAAAGCGTTTGCGGCAACGGAATACTTCCACAAAATGGCTTGGCTGCGTAAAGAGAACGACGACCTATACGACCCGTCGTACAACGATATGCTGCGCGTGGCGTTCACCTCTCAATTCGGGCGCGGGCGGCTGCAAGACCTCGTCGCGCTGCTCTCCGGACGCAATTTTGAGACGCGGCAGTACGAAGAGAGCGTCGTCGAAGATACGTTCCGGCGGCTGCGGGAGGGCGTCTACAGCTTCATGAATGAGACGCACTTCAAGCGCTTCATCATGATCATCCGCTCGGCGGGCTTCATCGATGCGTCGCTGATCGGCTCGCAGATGACGCTAAATTTCGCCTATATCCTGTATCTGGTGCTGCGCGGGCAAGATGTCCCCGACGCAGACATCGAGCGGCAGGTGCGACGCTGGTTTGTGATTGCGCAGCTCACCGGGCGCTATTCCGGTTCGGCGGAGACGGCGATTGACGAGGACATGAAGCAGATCGCAACGCACGGGATTGCGGCTTATGCCGAGATGACCCTTCGGGGGCAATTAGGCGAAGCGTACTGGGAAACGGTGCTGCCCCAGAATCTTGAAACCTCCTCGATCAGCAGCCCGTACTTCAATGTGTTCCTCGCGGCGCAGGTGAAACTGAACGACCGGGGCTTTTTATCGCGGGATATCACGGTGCGCGAACTGATCGAGTACAAGTCCGACGTGCATCACGTCTTCCCGCGCGACCTGCTGAAGAAGGCAGGGGCGACGCGCGGGCAGTACAACCAGATTGCCAATTACGTCGTGGCGCAGAGCGAGATCAATATCGCCATCAGCAACAAAGAGCCGGGGGTGTACTTTAAGCAGGTGATTGAGCAGACGTGCGGCGGGCCGCTGAAGTATGGAAACATTGCCGACCCGGCGGAACTGCGCGAGAACCTTACGATGAACTGCATTCCTGAGGGGGTGGAGCAGATGACGGTGGCTGATTACCCGGCGTTTTTGCTGGCGCGGCGTAAGCTGATGGCGCAGCGAATCAAGACCTACTTTCAGGGGTTGTGAGGATGGCTGACGGCTTGCTGGGCTATCCGGAATACAAAGACTCGGGGGTGGAGTGGCTTGGAGCGATTCCTGCTCACTGGCAACTCAAGCGGGCTAAGTATGTGTTTCGGGAAAGTGATGTCCGGTCAATAGCCGGCCATGAAGAACTGTTATCGGTTTCGCACATCACAGGGGTCACACCGCGATCACAGAAAAACGTGACGATGTTCAAAGCCGAGTCCTATGCTGGCAGCAAAATCTGCGAACCGTCGGATCTGGTCATCAATACCATGTGGGCTTGGATGGGAGCATTAGGCGTTTCGCAGTACAGCGGAATTGTCAGTCCCTCCTATGGTGTATACAGAGCGACCGATAAGAAGAGTTTCCTTTCGGATTATCTGGATCGATTGCTGCGTACGCCCTTATACATCGCCGACTATGTTCGCCGCTCGACAGGTATTCGCTCATCTCGCCTACGCCTGTACCCTGAGCAATTTCTTGAGATTCCGCTCGTACAGCCAACCATCGATGATCAGAAGGCGATTGTGCGTTTCCTCGATGTTGCCGATCAGCGCATCCAGCAATATATCCGCGCCAAGCAAAAGTTGGTCAAGCTGCTGAACGAGCAGAAGCAGGCGATCATTCAGCAGGCGGTCACACGGGGGCTCGATCCCACTGTGCCGATGAAGGAGTCGGGCGTCGAGTGGTTGGGTGTGATCCCCGCGTATTGGGATGTCACAACGCTTCATCTGCGCTATCTAGCCGAACTTGGGAAAATGCTTGATGAAAAGAAAATTTCTGGAGGGTATTTAGTACCTTATCTTAGGAATGTTGATGTTCGTTGGGGATATGTCAATACAGACGACTTACCACAAATGGACATCAAACCGGATGAGTACGATCGATTTCTCCTAAAGCCAGGCGACATGCTGATTTGTGAGGGAGGTGCAGGTGTTGGACGCACAGGTTTTTGGGAGGGACATTTTCCCGTCTGTGCATATCAAAAAGCGTTGCATCGCGTGAGAGTTAGAGATAGCGTACGCGATAACCCAAGATACTTGTTCTACTTGATGTACCTCATCACGAATCTTGGCGTTGTAGTAGCAGATGGGAGCGTGAGCAAAATTCCACATCTGACGAATGAAAAACTGCGTGCTTTGCGCTTACCATTCCCTCCCAAAGACGAACAAGACGCGATTGTCGCAAAATTAGATTCGGCATCGGAAAGAATTGATGAGGCTATTGGTCGAATTGGTGAACAGATTGGTCGTATACGTGAATACCGTACTCGACTGATATCCGATGTGGTCACGGGCAAAGTGGATGTGCGCGACGCGGCGTTTGCGCTGCCCTCTGAAATGGACGAGGGTGAGGCAATCGACGCGAGTGCGGATGATCTAGTCGAGTTCAGCGACGAAGACGCCGAGATCGAGGAGATGACCGATGCCGAGTGACACGAGCGAACGCGGGTTGGAGAGTCTGATCGTCGCGCAGCTGGTCGAGCGCGGTTGGGTGCAGGGGCAGTCCAGCGACTACAACCGCGAGTATGCGGTCGATGTCGGGCAGCTCTGCGCGTTCCTCGAAGCGACGCAGTCGGAAGTGGCCGCCAAGCTCGATCTCAAGAGCGAGGACAGCGCGGTACGCCGCCAGTTCCTCAGCCGCTTGCAGGGGGAGATCACCAAACGCGGGGTGATCGATGTGCTGCGGAAGGGCGTCTCGCATCAAGCCATCGCGCAGCTCGATCTGTTCTACGGCGCGCCCAGCCCGGATAACCCGAAAGCGGCGGCGCGCTATGCGTGTAACCGCTTCGTCGTCACGCGCCAACTGCGCTACAGCCGCGACGAAACGCAGCGGGCGCTCGACCTGTGCCTGTTCATCAACGGGCTGCCGGTGATCACGTTTGAACTGAAGAACAGCCTAACCAAGCAAACGGTCGACGATGCGGTGCAGCAGTATCGCCGCGACCGTGACCCGCGCGAAGTGCTGTTCCAGTTCGGTCGCTGCGCCGTGCATTTCGCGGTGGACGATCACGAAGTGCGCATGTGTACGCAGTTACAGGGTAAAGCCTCGTGGTTCTTGCCCTTCAACCAGGGCTGGAACGATGGCGCGGGCAATCCGCCAAACCCGGACGGGCTGAAGACGGATTACCTGTGGAAGGAGATCCTCACACCCGCTGGGCTGACGGACATCTTCGAAAATTATGCGCAGATCGTGGAGAAGCGCAGCGAAAAGAGCGGCAAGAAACGCAGCGATCAACTGTTCCCGCGCTATCACCAGCTCGACGTGGTGCGCAAGCTGCTCCAGCACGCCGGAACGCAGGGGGTAGGGCAGCGGTATCTGATCCAGCATTCGGCGGGCAGCGGCAAGAGTAATTCGATTGCGTGGCTGGCACATCAGCTCATCGGCTTGCAGCGCGACGGGAAAACGGTTTTCGACTCGATTGTGGTCATCACCGACCGCCGCATCCTCGACCAGCAGATCAAGGATACGATCAAGCAGTTCGCGCAGGTCGGTTCGACGGTTGGGCACTCGGACGATGCCGCCGAACTGCGCCGCCACATCGAGTCGGGCAAGAAGATTATCATCACGACGGTGCAGAAGTTCCCGTTCATCCTTGACGAGATCAGCGGGGCGCACCGCCAGCGCCGCTACGCGCTCATCATCGACGAGGCACATTCGAGTCAGGGCGGACGGACGGCGGCGGCGGTCAGCATGGCGCTCTCCGAGGCGGGTGCGGCTGACGACGAGGAAACGACGGAAGATCACATCAACCGGATCATGGAGGCGCGTAAGCTGCTGCCGAATGCCAGCTACTTCGCGTTCACCGCGACGCCTAAGAACAAGACGCTGGAAATCTTCGGCGAGGCGTTCAGCGAGGGTGGGCTGGTCAAGCACCGCCCGTTCCACAGCTACACGATGAAGCAAGCGATTCAGGAAGGCTTCATCCTCGACGTGCTGCAAAACTACACGCCGGTCGAAAGCTACTACCGCCTGATCAAGACGGTCGAAGATGACCCGGAATTCGACACGAAGAAGGCGCAGAAGAAGCTGCGGCGCTTCGTCGAGTCGCATGACCACGCCATCAAGCTCAAAGCCGAAATCATGGTCGATCATTTCCATGAGCAGGTGCTCGCACGGGAGAAGATCGGCGGGGAAGCGCGGGCGATGGTCATCACCAGCAGCATCGAACGGGCGATTCAGTATTACCATGCCATCCGCGAGTACCTGCGCGAGATCAAAAGCCCGTATCAGGCGATTGTCGCGTTCTCGGGCGAGCATGAGTACAAGGGCATCAAAGTGACCGAAGCCTCGCTCAACGGCTTCCCCAGCAACCAGATCGCCGACAAGATCATCCAAGCGCCGTACCGTCTGCTCGTCGTCGCGGACAAATTCCAGACGGGGTATGACGAGCCGCTGCTGCATACGATGTACGTCGATAAGCCGCTGGCAGGCGTCAAAGCGGTGCAGACACTGTCACGGCTTAACCGGGCACACCCGAAGAAGGATGGCGTGTTCGTGCTGGACTTCCAGAACAATGCCCCTGCCATCGAAGCGGCGTTCGCCGACTACTACCGCACGACGATCCTCAGCGAAGAGACTGATCCGAATAAGCTGCACGATCTCAAAGCCGATCTGGATCGGTATCAGGTGTACGCGCCGGAACAGGTCGAGCAGTTCGTCGCGCTGTATCTCGGCGGGGCAGACCGCGAACGGCTCGATCCGCTGCTCGATCAATGCGTGTTGAGCTACCGCGACGACCTCGACGAGGATGGGCAGGTCGATTTCAAGGGGAAGGGGAAGGCGTTTGTGCGGACATATGGCTTCCTCTCGACAATTCTGCCGTACACCAATGCAGAGTGGGAGAAGCTGTCGATCTTCCTCACGTTCCTTGTGCCCAAGCTGCCCGCGCCAAAGGAAGAAGACCTGTCACGCGGCATCCTCGAAGCCATCGACATGGACAGCTATCGCGTCGAGAAGCAGGCCGCGATGCGGATCGTGTTGCCCGATCAGAATGCGGAGATCGCGCCTGTACCGACGGTCGGCGGCGGTTTCAAGCCGGAGCCGGAACTGGATCGGCTCAGTAACATCATCAAGAGCTTTAACGACCTGTTCGGGAATATCCAGTGGTCGAATGCTGATCGAGTCCGCCGCATGATCAGTGAGGAGATTCCGGCTCAAGTCTCTGCCGATACCGCTTTTCAGAATGCCAAGAAGAATAATGATCGGCAAAATGCTCGCATCGAGCATGATCGCGCTTTGTGGCGGGTTATGGCGGGGATTCTGAGCGACGATGCGCAGCTGTTCAAGGAATTTCACGACAACGTCGATTTTCGGCGCTGGCTGGCGGATAAGGTGTTCGAGATGACGTATGAGGGGTAGGGGCCAAACAACTATGTCACCTGAACAGAGTTATTTTTCGAGGAATCGTCGATTTCTTGACCTTGAACCCGTCACTCGCACCGGCTCGACAAACCGAGCACTCAGGAGGTCGCAAGTAGGAGCCTATTGGGGAGTGTGCAGCCATTTCACTGCCCACGATGATACAGCAATCGTGGTTATGCCCACCGGTTCGGGAAAGACCACAGTGATGACATTGCTTCCGTTTGGCCTCGGTACAAAACGCGTCCTGATAATTGCACCCTCTCTTGTAATTCGACAGCAGATCCAACTCGAATTCCATACTCTCAATAATGCTAGACAGGCTAGAGTTCTCGCTAAAAAGTCATTGCTGCCGCCACCAACAATCAAAGTTGTCAATCGTAAGCTGCGCTCAGAGAACGATTGGAATGAGCTGAAAAACTTCGATGTCGTCATCGCAACACCGAAATGCGTAAGCCCGATTGAATCTGGTGTCTACAGCCTACCGCCTAGCGATCTATTTGATACTGTCTTTCTAGATGAGGCCCACCATCTTCCAGCCAAAACATGGGACGGACTTGTTCGTTATTTTGCTGCTGCGAGCGGTGTTCGGGTTGTAGCCTTTACCGCTACCCCGTATCGCAATGACAAGCGAGTTATTCCGGGGCGTATTGCCTATACTTATCCGCTCGCACGCGCTATCAGTGATGGCATATACCGCGCAATAGATATTGTTCCTGTGCCAGTTAGGGGACCCGCAGAAAATAAGGATGATCTACTTGCCACTGAAGCTGCTCGTTTGTTTGAGGAAGCACATAGAGTAGTTAAGTTAATTATTCGTCTTGATCGTCTAGCAGATACTAATGCTTTACAAGAATTGTACGCTACAAAAGGTATTCACCTTGAGGTCGTAACAAGTAGCCAACCTCGATCGCGCGTGGAAGCCTCGCTTGAAAGAGTAAACAATGATCCAAACTGCCATGGAATAATCGCAGTCGGTATGTTGAGCGAAGGACTCGACATTTCCATACTTGGCATTGGGGTTCTCCATAGACCCTATAAGTCTTTTCCCGTTACCGTCCAATTTATGGGACGACTTTGCAGGATCAGTGGCCTTCAGACGCAAAA
>CALKIA010000329.1 GCA_937988705.1 uncultured Chloroflexota bacterium
GGCGTCGGCTTTGAGTATGCCTCACTGTTCTTTCAGTGGACGTGGCATACGCCGGAAGTCCCGCGCGAGACGATCCCGGCGGTGTGGTGGGAAGGCATGGACGGCAGTCGCCTCTTAACTTCCACGCGGAATGCGCTGAATCTGCACCAATGGCCGGAAGACTTCGCCGGGTTGCTCGACAGTCCGCTGTTGCGCGAAATGCCGGTGCCGGGGATTGTGCAGTGGCTGGAACTCATGCCGTCACCCGATTGGATGTGCCGTTCCGAACTGCTGCTGCCGCAGCTCCATGCGCTGAAAGCTGACCCGCGCTTTGAACTGCGCTTCGCCACGCTCTCGGAATATCTTGAGCAGGCACGCGCGGTCGCAGAACCGCGCCGCTACACCTTGGATGACGTGTTTCACGGGATGAGCCTCGGCAAGAATGGGGATCAGTTCCGTCGGTTGAGCCGAACTACAGAGGAGAACTTGCTCACCGCCGAATCGATCTCTGCGCTGGCGGGGTTATTCGGGCGACCGTACCCGCACTGGGATGTATATCCGACATGGGAACTGGAAGAAGCATGGCGCGAACTGTTGAGCGCGCAGCATCACGACAATGACGAGTGCGAGGGGTTGTGTGGGTTCGTCGGAAAAAATTCGTATCAACGCAGCCGCCGATTGAGTGACGACATATTTCATCGCAGTCGATCTCTACTCATGGAGCGGATCGGACTCGATCATGGACAAACTTTTGCGTATAACCCGCTTGGCTGGGAACGCCGCTTCGTGCGTATGACTAGCAACGACTATCGGGTGGCGACGGTGCCGTCGCTTGGTTACACGGTGTGCCGTGACGAGACTGTGCTGCCTTTTCCCGCTTTCGAAGAAACTTCGGCGGAATTCATCATACGGCGCGGGGCGTTGGTCATCACGGTGGACAAACGTCGCGGTTTGATCACACAGATCGCGAACGCGGATTTCCCCGATGGCGTACTGGAAAAGCCGCTGCTCCTGCTTGAAATGACACACGGCGGGCAGGTCGAGCGGTTTGAGAGCGCAGACGTGTCAATCTCCGAGGATTCGATCTTCATCTTCCGGCACGGTGCGGGAATTACGCTGCGCTTTGTGCTTACTCTCTTTCCGCTTGAGGATGCCATTGACATCGAATGCTTGTCGCTGCCGACGATCCCACGCCCCGATAACGGGGTTGAGGCTGCGCTCAAAATGCAGATTGCATTGCGCATCCCTGAAGGACGGCTGATTCATGATCATCCCTACGGAGTGAGCGAAATCGACGCGCAGGGTAAGACGTACAAGCGCAAGTATCCCACAGGCGAATGGATGACTTCCCCACAGGTCTTCGAGGATGTACACAATCCCTTTACCGCGTTCAGCCTGCTCGATTTTACGGGCGACCAGCGCGGTGTGCTTCTCTTACATGACGGATCGCAAGCCTTCCTGCGTTGCGACTCAACTGAGGGGACGCTGCACGTGGTCAACATCCTCAGCCTGTACGATGCCTGGGACGAAGATTATTTCGTGGACACGCTCGATCTTGGCTTCCGCTTGATGCTTCATGGTGATCTGGATCATGCTCGGCGCTGGAGGCTGGCGCAAGAGTTTCGCCGTCCGGTGGAATGGGTGATCAATTCCAGCAAGGATCTGCATCCCGTCCTCGACAAGCAGATTGCCAATAAACCAAAACTCCCGCCGACCTTCAGCCCGGTGACGTGCGACTCGGAGTCGGTGGTCGTCACGGCGTTCCATCGCGAATCCGAAGTTGTCGGCAAGGATTTGCCGGATTACGCAGGGCGCGGCATGGGCTTCCCGTACATTCTGCGCTTGGTCGAGTTCAACGGGGTGGATGCGCCCGTGACTCTACGCGTGGCGGGGAGCGTCGGTGCGGCGTACAAGACCAATCTCATGGGCGAAATCATCGAGCCGATCACGTTCACACTCAGCGAGGATCAACTGACAAGCACCTGCCAGCTTATGCTCAAACCGCATGAGATCGCCACGCTGTACCTCGATATGGAATGGGGGCGCAAACAGCCGCGCAACCTCGACGAACATCGCTCGGTGTGGGCGACCGTGCATCGCGTTTCTGAATCCAACACGAAAGGTCAAAACCATGACTAACCTGATCACCCCAACTGACGGCATGGTCATCACGGAAAGTGTGACGCTCACACCGGGAACGTATGTGCTGCCCAACGGCCTCACCATTGGCGCGGACAACGTGACCGTGGAGGGCGCGGGTGTGACGATTATCAGCCCGATGCAGGAGAACGTTGCCATCCACGCTGAAGGGCGCAATGGGGTGACGATTCGCGGCGTGCACACCTCTGGCTTTTATCACGGCCTCCGCTTCGATAAATGCACCGATGTGTTGATCGAAAACGTGAACGTGCGCGGTACGCAGGAGATTGAGGGGATCGACACGTTCCTGTACTTGTGGCTGCCGATTGATAAGACGTATGGCGGCGCTATCCTCCTTAATGGGGTGCGTGGTGGTAGCGTGCGCAACTGCGATCTCCAACATCAGATGAATGGCGTGCTCTTCTATCACACCTCCGGTGTGACGATGGAAGACTGCAATGCCTCGTTCAACAGTGGCTGGGGCGTGTATCTGTCCGACGCGCACGAGAATCGCATCAACCGTAATCAGCTTGATTTCTGCAACCGCGTGTACCGCCGCCCCGAAGACGGCTCGATCCGCGTGGAGGCTGATGCATCCGGGATTGTGCTGGTCAAAGGCTCGTCACGGAATGAGTTCAAGAAGAACAGCTGCCTGTGTGGCGGCGATGGTATCTTCGTGGCGGGGTACGAACACCCCGGTATGACGACGCCGTGTAACGACAACCTGTTCGAAGAGAACGACTGCCGTCTCAGCCCTAACAATGCGATTGAGTCGACGTTCTCGCAGGGGAACATTTTCCGACGCAACGATTGCAGTCGGTCAAACTATGGCTTCTGGTTGGGCTATTCGTGGGATACGATCGTAGAAGATAACATCATCGAATTCAGTCGCTGGGTGGGGATTGCCATCGAACACGGGCACGACAACATCATTCGCAACAACCGTATCCGTCTGAACGGGGAAGGTGTGCGGCTGTGGACGCGCAGCCCGAAGGGATCCGGTGTGATGCCCTATTGGGGTGGCTTCGAGGTGTCGTATAACACGACGGTGGAGAATAACCTGTTTGAGACGAACAACCTCGGGTTTTCTGGCTACACAGCGGACAATATCCCCGATGAAGAGTGCCACGGTTATTTCGTCAAGAACAATATCTTTCGCGATAACCGGGTGGGGGCGCACTTTGCCCGCGTGCATGATTGCCTCGTGGAGCTGAATACATTTGAAAAGAATGTGGAATGTGGGTTACGCTTAGTCGGTAAGCCGGGGGTTATCGCGCAGGAAAATGGATTTGCGGACAACCGGATCGACACACTGGAGAAGTAATTGATGGCGAAGAAAGCATTATTTGTCGCTGGGGGATGGGATGGGCATACGCCGTTCGACTCCGCGAAGGTGTTCGCAGATTTGCTGCGAGCTGAGGATTACGAAGTCGAAATCAGCGACACGCTGGATGTGTATCTCGATGCCGACAAGCTGCGCGGCCTAGACTTAATCGTGCCGACATGGACGATGGGGAAAATCACCGGAGAACAGGCGAAAGGGCTGTTGAGCGCCGCCGCTGAAGGCGTAGGCGTGGGCGGTTGGCATGGCACAATGGGTGATTCGTTCCGTGAAAACACGGACTACCAGTTCATGGTCGGCGGGCAGTGGGTCGCGCATCCGGGCAATATCATTGACTACCGGGTCAACCTCACCAACCACGCTCACCCCATTACCCAGGGGCTGAGTGACTTCAACATGCATTCTGAGCAGTACTACATGCACGTCGATCCGTCAAATCAGGTATTGGCAACAACCACGTTCACTGGAGAGCATGTCGGCTGGATCGCCGGGACGGTGATGCCCGTCGTATGGACGCGGTCATGGGGGATGGGGCGGGTGTTCTACTGCTCGCTCGGTCACGTGGCACAAGATTTCGACGTGCCTGAAGCCCGCGAGATTGTGCGGCGCGGGCTGCTGTGGGCGAGTCGCTAAAATCGGGTTTTGAAGTATGCGAGCTGCGCGATCAAAAAAAGGTCGCGCAGTTTTCATTCCGCTACACGCACGACGATCTTGCCGCGCACATGCCGCTGTTCAAGCGCGAGCAGCGCTTCGGCGGTTTCTTCGAGGGAGACGACTTCTGTTACCAGCGGCTGAAGGCGCTTCGCAGCGAGCAGGCCGATTAAGTCGGTGAGCATCACTGAGAGGTCGCGCTGCGAAGGATAGTCGCCGTGTAGATGCGCTCCACCAAGCATAATTGCATGGATGGAAATGGCCTTCCCAAAGTCAAGCGCATGGAGTGGCGGCGTATCATCCACACACATCAGGTGGCCGTTGAAAGCGAGCAATTTCAGGCCCAGCGCCGCGCTGTCCGCCCCTAAGGTATCGATCACGATGTCAACGCCACGACCGGAGGTGAGTTCAAGCACGCGCGCGCCGACATCTTCCGTATGGTAGTCGATGGCGTGCACTGCACCGAGCGCGTGTACACGGTCATGGTTGCCGGATGATGCAGTTGTGATCACTTGGGCGCCAGCCAGGGTAGCCAGCTGGATCGCAAATCCGCCGACGCCACCTGCACCGGCCTGCACGAGCACGGTCTGCCCGGCGCGAACAACCGTCTTGCGGTACAAGGCTTGGTATGCTGTCATCCCGGCACACGGGAGCGCTGCCGCAGCAACAAAATCCAGTTGTGGGAGGATGCGCGCGGCCACATGCGCGCGGACGACCGCGAACTCCGCCAAGCCGCCCGGACGCGACAGATCACCATGGTAGACGATGCGATCA
>CALKIA010000330.1 GCA_937988705.1 uncultured Chloroflexota bacterium
ACAACGGCGATCTCGGCGGGCACGCCTTCGGCAACCTGTTCATCAGCGCGCTGGCAGGCGTCACAGGCAGCCTCGAAACGGCGCTGATCGAGACCGAACGCGTCCTCAATATTCAGGGGAGCGTACTTCCGGCAACGTTGGAAGATGTCACCTTAGTGGCGTCCATTCGCCTAGCGAGCAAGAGCCGCCCGATCACCATTCGCGGCGAGTCGAGCATCAGCGAGGCGGGCGGGAAAATCGAGAAACTCTCGGTCGAACCGGAGAACGCCGAAGCGTATCGCGGCAGCGTGCAGGCCATTTTGAACGCGGACATCATCTGTCTGGGTCCGGGCAGCCTGTACACGAGCATCCTCCCCAATGTGCTGGTCAAGGGGATTGCGGAAGCGCTGCGGGCAACCAACGCGTACAAGGTGTACATCTGTAATATCGCGATGCAACCGGGAGAAACGAGCGGCTACACCGTGGCCGATCACGTGCTGGCGTTGGAAAGCCATATTGGGCGCGGCGTGTTTCAAGCCGTGCTGGCCAACAACGCGTATCCAGCAGAGAACGCCGGGGCGAACACGCGGTATGTGCAGCCCGCGCCGGAGCATCACGAGATATTGCAGCGATACGAAGTGCATTACACCGATCTAGTGGACTCTGATCGCCCGTGGCGGCATGACCCGCAAAAACTTGTCAGGGCGATCTTGTGGCTGAGCGAAGCGGAGCGTTCCGGTGGAACGCCGCCCAAAATGTCCATCGCTCATACGTAAGGAGACAGCATAACATGGCAATTCGTGTAGGTATCAACGGTTTTGGTCGCATCGGTCGTCAGGTCGTGCGCACTCTGCGTGAACGTTATCCCAATGAAATCGATCTCGTCGCGTTCAACGATCTCGGCGATCTCGATACCATGACCCATCTGTTCAAGTACGACTCGACCTATGGCCGCTACCCGGGCACGGTCGAAAAAGGCAACGGTTCGATCATCATCGACAGTGACGAACTGAAGGCGCTGGCGGAAAAAGACCCGGCGAAGCTGCCGTGGGGCGACCTCGGCGTGGACATCGTCATTGAAAGCACCGGCCGCTTCACCGACAAGGAGACGGCGGGCAAGCACATTCAAGGTGGCGCGAAGAAGGTCATCATCTCCGCCCCCGCGAAGAACGAAGACATCACCATCGTCATGGGCGTGAACGAAGAACAATATGATCCGGCCAAGCACACGGTCGTATCGAATGCTTCGTGCACGACCAACTGCCTCGCGCCCGCCGCGAAGGTGGTCAATGATGCGTTCGGCATCAAGCACGCGCTGATGACGACGATTCACAGCTACACCAACGATCAGCAGCTGCTCGACCTGCCGCACAAGGATCTGCGCCGCGCACGCGCTGCCGCGCTGAGCATGATCCCGACGACGACAGGCGCGGCGAAGGCCGTGTCGCTGGTCGTGCCCGACCTCAAGAACAAGTTTGACGGTTTCTCGGTGCGCGTCCCCACCCCGACGGTGTCGCTGGTCGACTTCGTCGCCGTGCTGAACACCCCCACCGACACCGCGACGCTGATCGCCAAGCTGGAAGAAGCGGCCAATGGGCGCATGGCGGGCATCCTCGGCGTGTCGCATGAACCGCTGGTCTCGATTGACTACAAGGGCGACCCGCGTTCGAGCATCATCGACGCGATGTCGACGCAGGTGCTGGATGGCACGCTGGCGAAGGTCGTGACCTGGTACGACAACGAATGGGGTTATTCATGCCGCGTGGCCGACCTCACCAAGTACATCGGCGATCGCCTGTAAGAGTCAACCTCACCCCCTGCCCCTCTCCTAAAGGAGAGGGGTGCTTCCCAAAAGGCGCGCCCCAGCAACAACGGGAGGTCTGCGCCTTTTTTTACGCAGCAGTCCCAAATCTGCAGATCTCGTAAGGGCGCAGCAAGCTGCACCCCGACAGCCACAATACAGGAGCTCGAACCATGAATAAAATGAACGTGCGTGACATTGATCTGAGGGGCAAACGCGTCCTGGTGCGCGTGGACTTCAACGTGCCGCTGGATGGCGACAAGATCACCGACGACACGCGCATCCGCGCTGCCGTCCCCACGCTGAAATACATCCTCAGCCAACAACCGGCGTCAATCGCGCTGATGTCGCACCTCGGGCGGCCCAAGGGCGGCCCCGATCCGAAGTATTCGCTCAAGCCCGCTGCCGCGGCGCTGGAAGCGCAGTTGGGCGTACCGGTCAAGTTTGCCAGCGCGACGGTCGGCGACGACGCCGAAGCGCTGGTCGCACAGGGCGGCGTGATTCTGCTGGAAAACACGCGCTTCTACCCGCTGGAAGAGAAGAATGACCTTGAACTGGCGAAGCAGATGGCGAAGCTCGGCGACGTGTTCGTGATGGACGCGTTCGGCTCGGCGCACCGCGCGCACTCGTCCACGGTGGGCGTGACGCAGTTCCTGCCGTCGGTCGCGGGCTTGCTGATGGAAAAGGAAATCGATTATCTGGCGAACGCGGTCGAGAGCCCGAAGCGGCCGTTCATCGCGATCCTCGGCGGCGCGAAGGTGTCCGACAAGATCGAGGTCATCGAGTCGCTGCTGAGCAAGGCCGACAAAGTGCTGATCGGCGGCGGCATGGCGAACACGTTCTTCAAGGCGCAGGGCTACGAGATGGGTAATTCGCTGGTCGAGGCTGACGCGGTCGAAACTGCGAAGACGCTGCTGGCGAAGAGCGGCGGCAAGCTGGTGCTCCCGGTCGACGGCGTACTCGGCGACAAGTTCGCGGACGATTCACAAGTGCAGACCGTCGACGTCGGCACGCCGATCCCAGCGGGCTGGTCGATGTACGATGCTGGCCCGAAGACCGTGGCGCTGTTTGCCGAGGTGATCGGCTCCGCACAGACGATCGTGTGGAATGGCCCGATGGGCGTGTTTGAGAAGAAACCGTTCGCAGCGGGCACGAAGGCGGTCGCGCAGTTGGTCGCGGATCGTACCAAGCAGGGTGCGGTGTCGATCATTGGCGGCGGCGACTCGGTCGCGGCGATTGAAGATGCCGGACTCGCGGATCAGATCACGCACATTTCGACGGGCGGCGGCGCCAGCCTCGAAATGCTGGAAGGCAAGGTTCTGCCCGGTGTCGCGGCGTTGAAGGATAAGTAAAGCAACCTCACCCCCTAGGGAAAGAGAAACCTCACCCCCTGGCCCCCTCTCCTAAAGGCGAGGGGGGAGAAAAGCACAGTGGCGTTGGTGGGGTTTTGCGGGGGTGGGGCAGCGGACGCGACGAATCGCATCCCTGCGAACAACCGGATTAGCGAGCAAACCTCACCCCCTGGCCCCCTCTCCGAGAAGAGGAGAGGGGGGAATCAAGACGCCTCACCCCCGCCCCCTCTCCCAAGGGAGAGGGGAGAAAAGCACAGCGGCGTTGGTGGGGTTCGCGGGGATGGGGCAGCGGACGCGATGAATCGCATCCCTACGAACAACCGGTGGATTAGCGAGCAAACCTCACCCCCTGGCCCCCTCTCCGAGAAGAGGAGAGGGGGAAAAGATGCCTCACCCCCGGCCCCTCTCCCAAGGGAGAGGGGAGACAAGCACCCGCACTGCGCAATCAGGTGACGCACGCAGGTACTAGTCAGCAGCGGCCGCAGAAGCCCAAAGGCAAACATTCGCTACAATAGAGGGGTATTCGGGGAAGCCGTGGGAGCGCGCATGGAGAATGTCGGGGCTTACGAGATCAACACGGTCGTGGGGCGCGGCGGCATGGCGACCGTCTATAAAGCGTATCACCGCCGCCTCAACCGCTACGTCGCGATCAAGATGATTCACCACGGGCAGCACGAAGACCCGGCGTTCCGCGGGCGGTTTGAGCGCGAGGCACAGATCGTCGCCCAGTTGGAACACCCGCATATTGTCCCGGTCTATGATTTCTCCGAGCATGAGGGCAACCCGTACCTCGTCATGAAGTACATCGAGGGGCGGTCGCTCAAAGAGATGCTGGCCGATGGGCCGCTCAAGATCAGTGACCTGTTCGCGATCATCAAACCCATCGCCACAGCGATTGATTACGCGCACGGTCAAGGTGTGCTGCACCGCGACATCAAACCCTCGAACATTCTGCTTGACAAAGCGGGCACACCATACCTGTCGGATTTCGGGCTGGCGCGGTTGGCTCAGGCCAATGAAAGCACACTGAGCGCCGACATGGTGATCGGCACACCGTACTATATTTCGCCGGAGCAGGCGCTCGGCAAAGGCGAGATCAATGCGCGGGCAGATTTATATTCGTTCGGCGTGGTGCTGTACGAATTGATCACGGGCAAAGTGCCCTACAGCGACGGAACGCCCTACTCCATCATTCACGATCACATTTACCGCGAACTGCCGCTGCCAACGTCGATCAACCCCCATGTGCCGAAAACGGCCGAGGCGGTACTGCTGCGGGCACTCGCCAAAGACCCGACGGATCGTTACCCAACAGCGACGGCGCTGGTCAATGAGCTGGAAACGGCGCTGGCAGGAGATAACAGCGCAGCGCTGCGGCAGGAAGCACGGCACGGCGCAAACGAAACGCTGGCCAAAGCGCGTTCGCTGCTGCCCGTCGAAGCGAATGTGGCAACGACGATTGAGAAAGCGGCGCGGATCAGTCGATCAGAGGTTCTGTGGAGCATCATCGGTCTGGTGGTTATGCTTGCTGTGCTCTTCGTGATGGTGCGCGAAAACTTTCTCAAAGAGCCAGTGCCCCTCGAAGAGGGAACTCAAGTTCCGACGCTGGCGGTACTCGCCGGAGCGACCACAACAGCGATTCCCCGCATGACGCCAACACGACCGCCCAATCCACAGCCGCCACCTGCGCTATATGATGTGCCGACGCTGCGACTGTCAGAAGCGCGAACGAACCTCACGAACCATCCGACCGATCCGATGGCCTACCTCGCGCTGGCGCGGGCGCTGATGGAGCAGCGGCGGCTGAACAGTCAGACTGAGGCGCTGCAAACGGTCATGGAGGGCGCGGCTCACGCCGAGGATCAAGTGCGCTATGCGCTGACGGCGGGTCAATTAGCACAGGACGCGGGACGGATGGAAGTCGCGTTTGAAATCTACCTCGAAGCGATCCGCCGCGCGGAAGGCACAGCGGCCTACCCCGCGCTGCGGGAGCAGGCAGGCGCGCCTGCCTATCGCATTGCGAGCGACGCCAACTTCCCACGACTGCTCATCATGGTGGAAATCAGCCGGGAGATTGACGCGGAAGATTCGGCGCTTGCGCTAACGCTCCTCGCCCGCGTGCTGATCGAAAGTGACAATGAAGAACTCGCCAACGCGGCACTGGGACGGGCGCTGACGCTGGAGAGCACCCTCGCGGAAGCGCATCTCGTCCTCGGCGAATTGCGCGCCCAACAGGGGCGCACGGAGGAGGCACGCAGCGAATGGGAAGTGGCGGTGGCGAACACGGAAACACCCGGTTGGGTGAGGCAGCGCGCCTCGGCATTGCTGCAAAGCGCGGTACAATAGGCGGCATAAGTTCCACCATCTAAGGAGCAATCACTCATGCGTCAAACTATCATCGCGGGCAACTGGAAAATGTTTAAGACCGTCGCGGAGTCGGTCGATTTCGTGCGCCAGCTTCTCCCGCGCCTCGAACCGTTCAACAATGTCGAACGCGTCGTGTGTCCGACGTTCGTCGCGCTCGCCCCAGTCGCAGATGTACTGCGCGGCAGCGCGGTCAAAGTTGGCGCGCAGAACGTGGCGTTCAACAAGGAAGGCGCGTATACCTCGCAAATTGCGCCGGGGATGCTGCAAGGGCTGGTCGAGTACGTGATCATCGGGCACAGCGAAGCGCGCAAGTATCTCGGTGAGACCGATGAGGACATCAACAAAAAGGCTAAACTGGCGCTGGAATTCGGCCTTAAGCCGATCATCGCGGTCGGCGAAAGCCTCGAAACCTATGAAGCAGGGCAAACGGCGGCGTTCGTCGGCGGGCAGGTACGCGCGGCTTTGAGCGGCATCAGTGCGGAACAGATGGCGAGCATCGTCATCGCTTACGAGCCGATCTGGGCGATTGGCACAGGCAAGAATGCCAGCGCCGAACTCGCCAACCAGATCATCAGCGGCGCGGTGCGCGGCACAGTGCGCGATCTGTACGGCGAAGCGCTCGCGGACGCGCTGCGCATTCAGTACGGCGGCAGCGTCAAGCCGGACAACATGGCGGATTACATGAGCCAACCGGATATCGACGGGGCTCTGGTCGGCGGGGCGTCGCTCAAGCTGGACGATTTCACGCGGTTGGTCGAAGCGGCGGCACAGGTCAAGTAGAACAGCCTCACCCCTGCCCCTCTCCCAAGGGAGAGGGGAAAGCGAACCTCACCCCCGACCCCTCTCCGAAAAGAGGAGAGGGGAGACAGCACAAAACGAGCTTTCTAGCCTCGTGTGGGTGGGAGAGGGGAAAAGCGAACCTCACTCCGAATTCAGGGAGGGGCGCAGGTCAAGTAGAACAGCCTCACCCCTAGCCCCTCTCCCAAGGGAGAGGGGAAAAGCGAACCTCACCCCCGACCCCTCTCCTAAAGGAGAGGGGAGAAAAATGGGGGTGCGCGGATGGGGCGCAGGAGAAACAGCGGACGCAATTTATCGCGTCCCGACGAAACGACAGATTTGATTGGCGGGTCGAGAAAGGTAAGCGGAGCTGGGTATTCTGGAATTGGTCTTCCCGTGGCTGCTCGTGATCGGGCTGCTGGTCG
>CALKIA010000331.1 GCA_937988705.1 uncultured Chloroflexota bacterium
GGTGTTTAAGAAGGTTGCTTTCCGACCCCACCCCCGGCCCCTCCCCGAATTCAGGCAGGGGAGCGGCGTTGGTCTTCGGAGGGACGCGATTGAGTGCGTCCGCAGCTGTTTCTGAAGTTCGGAAAAGCGCACGGCGGCTTTCTAAACACCCGCATGCCGCGTCCCGACAAGGGCAGGCATGCGCCGGATCGCGCACTAAGCCGCTTATCACCCTCAATTTCCTCCGTTTGTCACTATTCTGGCGTCCCCTAAATGAGCGACAATAACCCCAAGTTAAGGGTGTTTAGCCTTCATTGACATGATTTTAATGTTGCGATAAAGTAGTAGAAAGTAGACGGTGGAGTCGTATGACGTCGAAGAAACTCTTAAAGCTGAATATCCTGGTCGGGAACTTCTGAGCACGCTGTTGTGTCACACAACCGCGTGCTTTTTCGTTAAATTACCAAAGCAGGAGAGGATTAAGCACTATGGATTACGGTATGATCGGCAAAATCGAGAAGGCAAAGCGGTATGCCGCCCAGCCGGAGCGTGTGACCTTCCGCAGCTTCAGCATCGATTTCAAGGGTGATAACAACAGCTACACGGTCACACTGGGTCCTGATGGCTGGGACTGCACTTGCCCCGGGTTTCGCGCCCATGCGATTTGCCCGCATGTCATGAGCCTCGAAAAAGTGTTCAAGCCGATGCTCAAGCGGAACCCGCTGCCGTACGCGCCTGGTCAGAATGTGGTTAGCGATGTGGACAAGGCGCATCGATATGCCGAAGAAACCGATCGTCTGCACTTCAGCGCCTTTGATGTGGTGTTTGCGGGCGACAATGATGAGCACCATACCAGCTACAGCGATCACGCGATGCACTGCAACTGTTCGTTCTTTGCCAGCCGCGGGGTGTGCTGTCACTCGATGGCGCTGGAACGGCTGCTGAAAGGCATGATCACCAGTGCTGCGCCGCAGGTAGAATAACCGCGCCCAGCCAAAGCAGAACGCATAAGGACGAGGTTACCCCTCGTCCTTTTTGATTCAGGGCGTGTTTCTGCTTGTAGGCGTTTGTAGAGCAGCTGGAACCTAAGTGCTCGATCCGGTAATTCCTGCCAGATCAATTGTAGGGGCGCACCTGTGTGTGCGCCCTCAGCTGGGCAGACACATAGGTCTGCCCCTACGATTTGAAAAACTTACCGGACGCGGCACTAAGTGCTCCATCCGGTAAGTTATTCCAGATCGTTCGTAGGGACAGCGCCTGCGCTGTCCGTTGGGAGCGGACAAGGCAGGCCTTGTCCCTACGAGAAAAATCGGCGAATACGATGGATCATGTCCCTACGATTAATTTGCGACGATTTACCGGATGGAGCACTAAGCCACAAACCGAATGTTAGCCAAAGGACGAGGCATGCCTCGTCCCTACAAACCGCCGCTTTCGTAGGGACGAGATATATCTCGTCCTATTTTGGAGTCTTTCAGACACTGGCTTAGCTAGACGCCTATTCGAGCGAATGCACCGTGTAGAGACGCCTTGCTGAGCGTCCTCCGGGGTGATCTGCGCCAGCCCTAGAGCATGCGGATGCGGCGCAGCGCCGCGCGCACGACCAGCACGCCCGCGACGAGCGTCGGCAAGACACAGCCGCAGACCTGTGCGGTGAGGCCCCCGCGATCACCCGCATAAATCCACAGCGCGACCGCACCATTGATGACGAGCGTATAAACGAAATTCCACGCGGGGATCACGATTTGCGAGACCACCCACTCGATCGCATTTTGCGTTTCGGCGGATACGGCGGAGGGTGGAAAGCTGCCGGGGAGCGGCGTAGGTACGATCACGTCCGGCAGCGCGGTCGCCAGCAGGGTGCCGAGGATCGGCGTGACGGTTGGCGGCAGGACTTGCGGCGGTGCGGTGACAAAAGGTACGGCAATACTGGTCGGGTTAGCGGTAAGGGTCGCCGCGCGGTTGGTGGCTAAGTTGCACCCGATGGACGCGATCGCTGCGATCACGAGCAAACAGAGTGTGCGCTTCATAGAGGTTTTTAACGTCCTGTCGAAATCAACATTTAAAGCATAGCGCATTATAATTACAATTTGCATTATTAACAGGCCAGATAAGTCGATCCTTGACACGTTTTTGATTTCGACGATAATCTAATTAGATATTTGTCTAATTAGATGGACGTGAATAAGGAGAACAAACTCATGCATCCGAGACCTATCGTATGGGATGATCAGCGGCTGCGCGACATCCTGAAGACGCTCGCGGACGACACCCGTCTGCAACTGTTCCGCCTGCTAAACGAGCGCGAATATACGGTCGGCGAACTGGCGAGCGCCGTCACGCTGACCGAACCGACCGTGTCGCATCACCTCTCACGGCTGCGGGAGGTCGGTCTGGTGACGCTGCGCATGGCGGGCAATTCGCGCTACTACAAGGTTAATGAGGTGGGGCTGGGACACTTTAAGCGGCTGGTCGCCGATGTGGAGAAGCTGCCGCCACCCGTCGAAAACACACCGTCTGACGACAGTTGGATCGACGCGTTAGCGTGGGCGACCGCCGAAGAGCGGGATGTGCTGCGCGAGTTCACCCACAATGGTAAGCTGACGAACCTGCCGCGTCAGCAAAAGCGCCTGTTCCCGATATTGCGCTGGTTGGCGACCAAGTTTGAAATTGATCGCTTGTATACTGAACGTGAAATCAATGCGGTTCTCAAAGAAGCGTATGCACACGATTTCGTCAGTCTGCGGCGCGATCTGGTCGATTTCCAGTATTTGCGCCGTGAATTGAACGGTACGAAGTATTGGGCAACCGGAAAGCAGGAATGAGGCATGCCAGAGTACGCACAGCTGGAAGAGGTTCGACCGGAATTCTTGGAGCGCACGCTGCGCGTGGTGTGGTGCAGTGTGTCAACGGTGGACACCAAAGGGCGACCCCGCGCCCGCATTTTGCATCCCTACTGGGAGCCGGATTTGACGGGGTGGGTCGCTACATGGCGCGACTCACCGAAGGCCAAGCATCTGGCGGGCAATCCGTATGTGTCGGTGGCGTATATCGCCGAGGTGTTTAAGCCGTGCTATGCGGAATGCGTCGCCGAATGGGATGATGCGCTCGAAACGAAGCAGCGGGTCCATGAATTGTTCAAGAACGCGCCTGCGCCGATGGGCTACGACACCACGCAAATCTTCGGCGCGGTGGATAACCCGCGCTTCGGCATCCTCAAGCTGAAGCCGTACCAGATCGAAGTCTCGACGTTTCCGGGGCCGCATGTGGTGTGGCGGGCGGATCGGGAATAAGCGGGGAGGATCAGGCATGGCAGAGGGCATGCTTTCCGACCCCACCCCGAATTCAGGGAGGGGAGAAGACAACCTCACCCCCCGCCCCTCTCCGAAAAGAGGAGAGGGGAGAAAGATCGGGCGCTGGTGGCGGGATAAGGCCTGTTTCGTCCGTCACCAACGGACAGCGCAGGCGCCGTCCCTACGAAAGAATTGTGTTGGTGGTAGGGACGCCATGGATGGCGTTCGCATTTTCCGACCCCACCCCCGACCCCTCCCCGAATTCAGGGAGGGGAGACAGATCGG
>CALKIA010000332.1 GCA_937988705.1 uncultured Chloroflexota bacterium
AGTACTACAGATCCTAAGGGCGACTACAGTATCGAGTGTTTTCACGCAACGGCTTGCGCGCACAGGCCGTTGCGCGAAAGTCTCCCACAAGTTTAGCGCAGCAGAGCGTTAACGGCGGTTTCAGCGCCAGCTAGCGCGTCTTCCGACGAAATCTGCCCGTACAGTGCTTGTTCGAGGAAACCGCTGAACACGTCTGACAGTTCTGGATAGACCTGCACGGACGGGCGGTTAATGGCGTACTGCTGGCTTTCAACAAAGGGGATCAAACGGGGTTCGGTTTCATTGAGCCACGTCTGGAAGCCCGCATCCGCCGCGACGGACGCGCGAACGGGCATGAATGCCGTCTGTTGATCCCACACAATTTGCGTTTCCGTGCTGGTCAGCCATTCGACAAACGTGAACGCGGCCTGCTGGGTCGCCTCATCGCTGTTGAAGAGGACGAGGTGTTCGCCACCCATGTTGGTTGCGGGCTGGCCATCGGCGGGGATCGGCATCTGCGCGGTGCTGAACGTGAACGCAGTTTGCGACGCGAGGCCGCTCACCATCCACGAGCCGTCCATGCGCATGCAGGCCTTGCCCTGATCGAACAGACCCCACGGCGCCAACGTGCTTGCGCCGCTGTCAATGAGCGACTTCCAGTAGTTCAGCGCCTGCAAACCAGCGGGCGTGTTGAAGGCCGCCGCGGTGTTATCGGCACTCAGGAATTCGCCACCGGACTGCCACAGGTAGACCTGGAACTGCCAGGTCAGGCCTTCACCGGGCTGCGTGAAGAGTTCCATGCCGACGATGCCTTGATCGGCATTCGTGCAGGCCTGCGCCGCCGCGGTCAGTTCATCCCACGTCGTGGGCGGAGCCGCCGGATCGAGTCCCGCAGCCGTGAACAGATCATTGTTGATGATCAGCTCAAGGTTATTGGTGCTGACGGGCAGCCCAAACAACTGATCGTTGTAGCGATTGACATTGAGCAGCGCCGGGTAGAAATCGCTGAGGTCAATGCCCGCGCTTTCGATGTAAGTATCGAGCGCGGCGACTTTGCCGGAGTTCGCCAGCAGCGGCACCCACGCCATATCGACCGCCGCAACGGCCGGTGCTTCGCCGCCCGCGACCGCAGTTTGCAGACGCGGCAGGAGTTCGCCCCAGCCGTAAAACACATTTTCGACCTGAATATCGGAGTGTTCGGCGTTGAACTGATCAACTAACGCCTGAATCGCTTCGCCGTTGTTGCCATCCCAGTAGTTCCAGAATTTCAGATGGACGGGTTCCTGAGCAGCAACTGAAACGGCCGTGAGCAGCATGAGGCTGACGAGCAAGAGAGTGAGACGGATCGTACGTGACATTGAAAAAATACCTCATCTTTCATGCATAAAATCGGTTTAGTAAACCGATTTAACTATAGATCGCTTTTGAATCGACGTCAAGCACTTTTGACGAATCATGTCTGTGAATAAGGTTGGATTTACGTGGTTAAGCGTGGGGTAGGATTCAGGCAGCGTATCCTAAAGAGGGGAATCAAATCGACCGCCCCGTGATCGCTGGAGCAGCCGAAAATCTGTCTCGTGGGAAAACGCTAGCGCTGCATATGCAGCGACCAACCCGAGCTGATTTCAGCGGGCGAAGCGTGGCTGTGAGCAGATCTAGCCTTTGACCGCGCCGAGCGTCATCCCCTGAATGAAGTAGCGCTGGAAGAAGACGAAGATCAGCAGCGTGGGAATGCTGGCAATGATCGCCATCGCGCCCTGCACGCCCCACGCCACGCTGTACTGCCCTTTCAGCGTGACTAACCCCACCATCACCGTGCGCATATTGTCGGACTGCGTGAAGATCAGCGGCCACAGGAAGTCGTTCCAGATCCAGGTGAATTGCAGCGTCGCCAGCACCGCGACGGCGGGCAAGCTAAGCGGTAGAAACACACGCAGCAGCACCTGGCCTTCGTTCGCCCCGTCGATCACGGCGGCATCCCGCAGCGCCGTAGGAATCGCGGAGAAGAAGTTGCGCATCAGGAGCGTGCAAATTGGCAAGCCAAACGCCGTATGGACGATGATCATCGGCCAGAGTGTATCGTACAGGCCAATCGAGTTGAACAGGCGAAACAGCGGAATCAGTACGATTTGCGGCGGGAAGAACATCCCGGCGACCACGAACACGAACAGCCATTCGCTGCCACGAAACGGCAGTTTGCTGAAGACATAACCGCTCAACAGCCCGATCAAAATTGAGCCGAACGTCGCGGGGATGGTCACGAGGAACGAGTTGACGACATACGTGCGCACATTGCCGTTATTCCACGCTTCACCGTAGTTGTCAAAGTTGATGTGCGTAGGCACCGACCACAGCCCGCCCCGCGAAATCTCCTCAGTCGTCTTAAACGAGCTGATGATCACACCCAGCCCCGGCAGCGAATACAACAAGACGATGATCGTCAGGCTGAGATAGAGCGCGGCCAATGTCAGGCGGCGGCGCACCTTGTCATCGTCGGCGACCTGTGGTGCTGCTGCGGTGCGGACGAGGCTAGTCATACAGATTCTCCAGTGAGCGCACCTGCCGGAAGTAGAAGGCGATCAGCACGAGGGCGATCAGGAACAGCACCACCGAGATCGCGCTGCCATAGCCCATAAAGTATTTCTTGAACGATTCGTTGTACATCATCATCGCGAGGGTGTCCGACGAGTGAAACGGCCCGCCACCCGTCATGATATAGACGATATCGAAGCTCTTGAGCGAGTTGATCACCGCCAGCGCGATCACGACCACCGTCGCGGGCTGCAAGAGAGGAATCACCACGCGCACCAGCGACTGACGGTAATTTGCCCCGTCGATCTGCGCGGCTTCGAGCAGTTCGGTGGGTACAGAGGTCAACCCGGCGAGGAAGATGACCATCGCCAACCCGGTCTGCTGCCAGCCCCACGCCACAATCACGCTGGCAAGCGCCGTTTCCGGGCTGGCCAACCACGCCCGCGATACATCCATCAGGCCGACGCTGTCGAGCGTCAGGTTGAGCAAGCCCCAGCGCGGCTGATAAATCCAGATCCAGATTTGCCCGACAACCACCAGTGAGAGGCAGATCGGCAGGTAGAACAGCGATTTGAACAGGCGCGCCCCGCGCAGCTGGGTCTGCAAGGCCAGCGCCAGCGCCAGCCCACCGAGCGTGGGAATAGTGAGCGCGGCAACCATCCAGATGACTGTATTTTTGATCGCGCCGCCGAACAACGGATCTTCAAAAATCTTTGCGAAATTGTCGAGGCCTACAAAGTTGAAGTCGTAACTAAAGCCATTCCAGTCCGTCAGGCTGAAAAAAAAGGAGTAGAGCAGTGGGCCGACGACAATGACGAGGTACAGCAGGAGCGGTATCGACAGAAAAGTGATCCGCCAGAACCAGCGTGATCGAACCATAAAGACAAACCTCTAATTTGAGGTCTGGCCGGGGATCGAGTGATTCCCGGCCAAACCGCTGCTAGTTGCCTAATTCTATTTCTGGAAGACTTCGACGGCGACCGCTTCGGTCTGTTCCAGATAGCTGACATAGCCGCTCGGGTCATTCATGAACTGAGCGAACATATTCAGGCCACCCTCCGCCATCGGCGGGGTCGTCGCTAGATCGTAGTTGAAGGCGAACGTTGGCGCAGCCGCCACGACTTCCGCAGCATGCTGCATCACCGGGGTGTAGAGGCTGGAATCCACGTTGACATTCGGGGAGAGAGCGCCCTGCCCTAGTGCCCACGTGGCCTGCGCGTCGGTGTTCGTCAACAGATACAGCGCCAAGGCCTGCGAAGCATTCGGATGATCGGAATTGGCCGACATCACGAAACCATCCACCGGGCCGACCACGGCCTGCGAGATGCCTTCATCGATGGCCGGGAAGGGGAAGAAATCGTAATCGTCGCCGGGAACCAGACCGTTGCCATCCCAGTAGCCGGTGATCCACGTGCCCATCAGCGTCATAGCGGCTTCACCACTGGCTACCTGATCGGCGGCGTCCGTCCAGTCATAGGCGTTCGCATCATCGACGAAATAGCCCGCGTCCACCAGACCCATCCAGAGTTCCATCGCGCGCGCCACTTCGGGATCCGTGTATGAAACTTCGCCCGCCATCAACTGCGCGCGATATTCCGGCCCAGCCGTGCGCAGCAGCAGATAGTCAAACCAGAACTGCGCCGGCCAGCGATTCAGCGAACCGAGAGCGAACGGCTTGACGCCTGCCGCCACCAGCGTATCGCACATGGCGAGGAAGCCTTCCCAGTCGGTCGGGAATTCGGTGATGCCGGCGGCTTCCATCACATGCGGGTTGTAGAACAGTCCTGCGTAGTGATAGCCGAACGGCACGAAGTAGCGCTCGCCATTATACAACGTCGCGCCTTCGGCGACCGACGCGGGCACCACATCGCTCAGGTTGTTAGCATCCCACCACTCACCAATCGGGGCTAAGCGACCGCTGTCCACGACGAACTGCGTGCGCGCACCGGCCCAATACGAGAACATGTCGGGCAGGTCACCGCCCGCCGCCATGACGAGGATCGTCGTCTTGAAGTCTTCGTGACCGATCGGGTTGTCAAAAACGGTGATGCCACTTTCCGCCTGGAAGTCGGAGAAGATCTGGTTCAGGCCTTCACGACCCAGCTCACCCGTGAAATAGTGCATGACCGTAACAAAGGTTTCTTCCGGCGCATCTTGAGCGACCGCCGGGAACACACCCAGCGCGAGGACAAGCATAAGCAGTAATGCGATCAAGCGAATTTTCATCGTAAACTCCTGTAGTTCAATACCATGTCAAATGCGATGAACACTAATTAAAGCTCTTGCGCACAGCACCTCCTCAGTTACGCAGGCAGGGATCAGTTTGATTTTCGGGATTTGTTGCTCAATATACAACTGCGTTTCATCTTTGTCAATTAGTTCACCCACCGTTTGACACTCTCCCGTACGAGTTGTATGATGTACAACACTTAACGACGGTCAATACGTAAGCGCTTATAGGATGCCCCTTTGACGGAAATTCAATCGTTGGCGCGCGGCTTGAAGATCCTCGATCTCCTCGCCGCCGCGGAAGACACAGTCGGGATCACGGAAATTGCCGAATATCTCGGTATGGATAAGAGCAGTATTTCCCGGGTGATGCAAACGCTGGCCGTTTACGGCTACGCGGAGCAGGAGGCCAGCACCCGGCGCTACCGCCTCGGGCCACAGGTCGTCGTGCTCGGTCAAACGCTGCTCAACCGCCTGCCCCTGCGCGATCAAGCGCGCCCGTTCTTGCAGCAGTTGGTCGACCGCACGGGTGAGTGCGCGCACCTCGGGGTGCTGACGCAGAATCAAGTGCTCTATGTCGATCAGGTGGAATCGCTGGCAACCCTGCGCGTCAACACGCGCATCGGCACGCTCGCCCCGCTCCACTGTACCGCGCTCGGCAAAGCGTTGATCAGCTTTGCGCGCCTCGATTTGCCGGAAGAACTCAACCCGTTCACGACGCGCACCATCGTCAATCCTGATGTACTGCGCGTGCATCTCGAACAAACGCGCTTGCAGGGCTACGCCATCGACGATGAGGAATACAACTACGATGTGCGCTGTATCGCCGCGCCCGTCTACAACCACGATAACAACGTCGTCGGCGCCATCGGCATTTCCGGCCCCGCCGGACGCATGAATCTCGAACACATCCCCGAAATGGCCGCGATCGTGTGTGAAGTCGCGCGGGCGCTCTCCAATCGGGTGGCCTTCCGCCGGAGCTAACCAGTGCAATTCGGAGGGAATGCTTGCCCCTCCGATTTTTTTGTGGTATATATCGCAACAAAGTTGCTTATTACACAACGAGGTTTGAATAGATGGAGCTTTTACGTGTTGGCATCATTGGTGCGGGCCGCATTTCGGATCTGCACGCCATCGAGTACCTGGCCAATCCCCGCGCGCAAATCGTCGCCGTGGCCGATGTCGTGCGCGACAACGCGCAAAGTCGCGGAGGGCAATGGGGAGTCGCCGAGGATCACATCTTCACCGACTATCATGACCTTCTCGCCCTACCCGATGTAGATCTGGTCGAAATCCTCCTACCCCATCATCTGCACTATCAGGCAGCGCTCGACGCGGCCGCCGCGGGCAAGCACATTTCCCTACAAAAGCCGATGGCGCTGACCGTCGCCGAAGCCGACGAAATGATCGCGGCGACGCAGCGCGCGGGCGTGATCTTCAAGGTCTTCGAAAACTTCATCTTCTACCCGCCGGTGCAGCGCGCCAAAGCCTTGATCGATGCCGGGGAAATCGGCGACCCGCTGACGATTCGCATCAAGAGCAATTCCGGCACCAGCCCCAACATGTGGAACATCCCCCGCGCCGCCGAAGAATGGCGCTTCAAGTCGGAGACGTGCGGCGGTGGTCCGCTGGTCTTTGACGATGGGCATCACAAGTTCGCGCTGGCGTGGCATTTTATGGGTTTGGCTGAAGAAGTCCACGCGTGGATCGGGGCGACGGAGCGCGAACCGGGCTATATCCTCGATTCGCCCGCGCTTGTCTCGTGGAAGTTCCCGAACAACCGCTATGGATCGCTGGAAGTTGTATATTCGCCAGAGATGGTCTTGGACACTGCTCACTATGCGCAGGACGACCGCATCGAGATCACAGGCACGCGCGGTGTGATCTGGGTGACGCGCGGGCACGGCAAAATGATGGATGTGCCGCCCGTCGTCATGTACCGTGACCGCCAGACCTTCACTTACTCCGACATGCCTGTCGGCTGGGAACACAGCTTCATCAACTCTACCCGGCATTTCATCGACGCCTACCACAAGGGCGCGCCGCCCGTTCTCACCGGCGAACAGGGGCGCGATGTACTGCGCTTCACCCTGGCGGCGCAAGAATCTTCCCGCCTCGGCCAGAGCGTCAAATTGGAGGCGACCCCATGAAGCTAACCGGCTCTGAAATCATCGTCGATATGCTGGCGCAGGAAAATGTGCCGTACGTGATCGGCATCAGTGGGCACGGTAATCTGGCGCTGGTCGATGCCTTCCGCCGCTCCCGTGACCGCCTGCGCCTGATCATGCCGCGCCACGAGCAAGCCGCCGTCCACATGGCCGATGGCTACTTCCGCGCGAAAGGCTCACCGCTCGCCGTGTTCACATCGATTGGCCCCGGCGCGACCAACACCGTGATCGGTTTGGCGACCGCCTACGTCGACTCGGTGCCCCTGCTGCAATTCGTCGGCGAAACGCACGTCCACATGCGCGGCACGGGCGTCTTGCAGGAGATCGAACGGCAGCGCTGGTCAGACTTGCCCGCCATGTTCGATCCGGTCGTCAAGCGCATGTGGCGTATTGATGACGCAGCGCAAATTCCGCGCGCGATGGGGCAAGCGTTCAACACGATGCTGACCGGGCGACCGGGGCCGGTTGTGCTCACCCTGCCAATGGATGTGCAGGCGCAGACCGTCGAAGTCGACGCGGTAGTGGCCGATTCACAGCGCCGCCGCCCGCACAATCGCATCAACGGCGACGCGACGGCCATTGAGGCCGCGGCCGACCTGCTGATCAACGCGCAGCGTCCGGTGATTGTGGTCGGCGGGGGCGTGATCCTGTCCGGCGCGGCGGCGGAAGTGCTGCGCCTGGCCGAACATCTCGGCGCGGCAGTGGTCACGAGTATGCAGGGCAAAAGCGCCTTTCCCGAAGATCACCCACTCTATGCGTGGCACATGGGCACGAACGCCACAACCTGCGGCAACGCCATGACCGCGAACGCCGATGTCCTGCTGGCGGTCGGCATGCGTTTTGCGGACAAAGCCACCTGCTCGTACAAACCCGGCGAATCGTTCAGTATTCCGCCGAGCAAGCTCATTCATGTTGACATCGATCCCTACGAGATCGGCAAGAACTATCCGGTCGAAGTCGGCATCATTGGTGATGCGCAGGCCGTCCTCGCCGCGTTGATTGAGCGCATCAGCGCGCTCACCCCGGCGCGGGCGTGGCAGCAATCCGCCTACACCAACGAAATCCGCGCGCGGGTCGCCGACTGGATCGCCAGCATCCGCCCCTTAAGCGAAGCGCAGCAAAGCCCAGTGACCATGGGGCGCGCGATCGCCGAAGTGCGTAAGGTGCTCCCCGCCAACGCGCTCGTGCTCACTTCATCCGGCAACGTACAGGCCCAGTTGTATCAAGAGATGGCCTTCACCCAACCGCGCACCTACATCTCAACGGGGGGCTTTAGCACCATGGGCTGGGCCTACCCGGCGGCGCTGGGCGCAAAGCTCGCCGCGCCCGAGCGCGCGGTTGTGGCGATGGTCGGCGACGGCGATTTCCTTATGACCTTTCAGGAGATCGCGACCGCCGTGCAGTATGGGATTCCGGCGGTAGCCGTCGTGGTCAATAATCAGGGCTGGCAGGCAATCCGTGATTTGCAAGAGATCGCCTATGGCGACGGCGCGAGCTACGGCTCAATGTTCGAACAGGAACAGGAAGCCATCACACCGCATCTGGCGGATGCCGCCCGCGCGTTTGGAGCCCACGCCGCCCGAGTGACGCATCCGGACGAAATCGGCCCGGCGCTGCGTGCGGCGCTGGCCTCGGGCGCGCCCGCTGTGGTCGAAATCATGGTCGATGCCCAGCGCGGCACGTCCGGCGGACAAGCGCCCGGTTGGTGGGATGTGCCCGTGCCGGGGTATTATCCGGAACGTCGCGCGCAGTACGAACGCGACAAATCTGAGGAGCGACTCTAATGCGCTACCAACTCTATATTCAAGGCGAATGGCGCGACGCGCTCAACGGGCAGACGTGGGACGTGATCAACCCGGCCACCGAAGCAGTGATCGCTCGCGTGCCGTTCGGTGATGCGGCGGACGCGCAGTTAGCGGTCGAAGCGGCGGCGCAAGCCCAGCCCGCATGGGCGGCTCTGACCGCCTACGAGCGCGGCGCGATTCTGCGGCGGGCGGCGGATCTCATCCGCGAACGCCTCGACCTGCTCGCGCCGATCATGACACGCGAATGCGGTAAGCCCGTGAGCGAAGCGCGCGGCGAATGGACAGCCTGCGCCGACCTGTTCGACTGGTTCTCCGAGGAAGGCAAACGCGCCTACGGCCGCACGATTCCAGCACGGCGCGCCCCCAAGCGCCTCATGTCCATGCCCGTGCCGGTCGGCGTGGTGGCGACGATCACCGCGTGGAATTTTCCGGCGTATCTCGCCGTGCGCAAATGGTCGGCGGCGCTGGCGGCGGGCTGTACCGTCGTCGCCCGTCCCAGCGAACTCACGCCGATGTGCGCCATGGCCGCCGTCAACATCCTCGAAGAAGCGGGACTGCCGCCGGGCGTGCTCAACCTCGTCAACGGCGAGCCCGAAGCGATTGCTAACGTCTTCCTGACCGATCCGCGTGTGGACAAGATCAGCTTCACTGGATCGCAGCGCGTCGGTCGCCTGCTCATGCGCGGCGCGGCGGATGGCCTCAAGCGGCTGTCACTGGAACTCGGTGGCAGCGCGCCTGTGCTCATCTTCGAAGATGCGGACATTGGCGCAGCGGCGAAACAGGCAGTACAGGCCAAGTTCCGCAACAACGGGCAGGTATGCATCTCACCAACTCGTTTTTACGCGCAGCACGCGGTCTATGAGGACTTTGTTGACGCCGTGCAGCAGGAGATCAAGGCGCTGGTCGTCGGCGATGGACTGCAAGCCAACGTCACGACCGGGCCGCTCATCACAGCGGCAGCGCGCGGACGGGTCGAGGGTTTGGTCGCAGAGGCGGTCACTCATGGCGGCCTCGTCGTCACGGGTGGGACGAGACCGGAAACGTTCGATCACGGTTACTTTTACCAGCCGACACTGCTCACCAACCTCACGCCGGAAATGCGCGTGTGTCGCGAGGAGATCTTCGGCCCGCTGATGCCTGTGTCGCCCTTCAACAGCGTTGAAGAAGCGCTCAGGCTGGCGAATGATACACCCTACGGTCTCGCGGCTTATGCCATCACGCGTGATCTGGCGACTGCTGTCCGCTGCTATGAAGGCTTGAAATTCGGTATCGTCGGCGTGAACGACCTCGTACCCGCCACCGCTGAAGGCCCGTTTGGCGGCATGAAGCAAAGCGGCTGGGGACGCGAAGGCGCGGAAGAAGGCTTACACGAATATATGGAAGCGCGCTTCGTTTCAATGGCGCTGTAGGATACACGGATGACTGAACACGGCTTTGCTAACCGCTTAACCGAGTACGGCGACCGAGAATTCGCGCTGTTTTTGCGCCGCTCGTTCGCCCAATCGATGGGCTACAGCAGCGAGGCGTTAGGCAAGCCGATCATCGGCATCGTCAATACCTACAGCGAACTGAACAACTGTCATCGCGGCTTGCGTGAACTGGCCGAAGCCGTCAAGCGCGGCGTGTGGCAGGCGGGCGGTCTGCCGCTCGAATTCCCGGTGATTTCGCTCGGCGAAGTATTTCTGTCGCCGAGCGCCATGATGATGCGCAACCTGATGTCGATGGATGTCGAGGTTATGCTCAAGGCGCAGCCGCTCGATGCTGTCGTGCTGCTCGGCGGCTGCGACAAAACACTGCCCGCCCTGCTGATGGGCGCATGCAGCGCGAACATTCCGGCGATCACCGTGGCCGCCGGGCCGATGCTCACGGGCAGTTATCACGGCGAACGGCTAGGCGCGTGTACCGACTGCCGCCGCTACTGGGCACGCTACCGACGCGGCGAAATCGACCGCGAACAAATCGAAGAGGCCGAAAGTCAGCTCGCCCCGACAGCGGGCACGTGCGGCGTCATGGGTACGGCCAGCACGATGGCCTGTGTGCTGGAAGCGCTCGGCATGATGCTCCCCGGCGGCGCGGCGGTGCCTGCCGTCCACGCCGAACGTCTGCGCCATGGCGAAGCGAGCGGTAAGCTGGCGCTGCAGTTGGCGGCAAATCACCTCACGCCGTCCAAGCTGCTCACTCAAGCCTCGTTTGAGAATGCGCTGCGCGTGCTGCTGGCCATCGGCGGCTCGACCAATGCCATCATCCATTTGACGGCGATTGCGGGACGCCTCGGCATCCAGCTCGACCTGCAAACACTCGATGACCTGAGCGAAAGCACGCCCGTACTGGTCGACCTCAAGCCGACCGGCGACTACTACATGGAAGACTTCTACCGCGCGGGCGGCTTGCCCGTGGTGCTGCACGAGATCAAGCCCCTGCTCCACCTTGACGCGCTGACCGTCACCGGGCAAACGCTCGGCGAACAGTTAGCGGCCACACCTTACACCTACCCAACGTGGCAGTCGGTGATTCATCCGGCGGCCACACCACTGATGACAAATGGGGCGCTCGTCGTGCTGCGCGGCAACCTTGCCCCTGATGGCGCGGTGCTCAAACGCTCGGCGGCAACGCCCGCGCTGTTCAACGCGACCGGACGCGCGGTCGTGTTCTCGTCGCTCGCCGATATGAGCCAGCGCATCGATGATCCGGATCTCGATGTGCGTCCCGATGACTTCCTTGTGCTGCAAAATGCCGGGCCAGTCGGTGGGCCGGGCATGCCGGAAGCGGGTTACATTCCGATTCCGCGCAAGCTGACGGGCGTCAAAGACATGGTGCGCATTTCGGACGCGCGCATGAGCGGCACCGCCTTCGGCACGGTCGTGCTGCATGTTTCTCCGGAAGCCGCGGTCGGCGGCACGTTAGGCTTAGTGCGCAGCGGTGATCTGATCGAGCTGAGCGTCGATCAGCGCCACCTGACGCTGCTGGTCGATGAGCGCGAAGTGGAACGCCG
>CALKIA010000333.1 GCA_937988705.1 uncultured Chloroflexota bacterium
TCGTCCAGATTTTGCGCCACAGGCTCGCGCCTTCGATTTCCGCCGCTTCGTAGTAGGACTGCGGGATGCTCTGCAAACCCGCCATATAAATCAAGCCGGGGCCGAACATGAGCAGACCGGGGACGATGAGCCAGAACAATACCTGATCTGCGCTGCCGAGGAAGGGCTGCGGTTCGAGATGCAGAATATCGGTGGCAATCCACTGGAAGAAGCCGAAATCGCGATTGTACACGTAGCGCCACATGATCGTGCTGGCGACGCCGCTCAACGGTAGAAACCACAGCAGCATCATCCAGCGCATGACGCGGGGTTTCATCTCCATAAGGAGGATGGCGACGATGATCGGGATGATGAACGTGAGAACGATCGAGAGCGCGGCATACGTGATGGTCACGCGGAAGGCTTGCGCGGTGAGCGGATCATTCCATACGCGCTGATAGCTTTGCAGTGCCGTGAACGATATCGGGCCACGGGGGCGGGCATCGGTCAAGCTCAGGAAGAACGCCACCACCAGCGGATACCAGCCCCAGCTCAACTGGAACAGGATCGCCGGGATGAGGAACGCCCATTTTTCGATCTTGCTGCGCCGCGTCAGTTTCAGTTCCAGCGCTGCGGCGGGCTGCGGCTCAGGTTGATCAATTCGGGGGGCGGGTGCAAGAGTTTGTTCTGCCATAAAGAAACCTATCTAATAGACATTATTGAATATCCGAGGGCGGGAACACACCGCGTATTCCCTGACAGCTCGTCGATTACCTCAGCCAATGCTGCGTCCGGTAGATCGTAGGGGCAAGGCATGCCTTGCCCCTACCAATGATGGTTGACGATCTATCAGATACGGCAATTAGCCGAGGCGCGGGACGATCACGCTCTCGTACCACGGACGATAAGTATTTTCGTAGAAGTCCGGGAACTTGGACTGCCAGTACGCGGTGTTCGCATCGTAATACGCCTGTGCCGCTGCGATGAACTGATCATCTGGAATGGCTGAACTGAAGGCATTCGCCTGCGTATTGCGAATGTCCTGCGCGGTTTGCAGGGTCGCCAGCACGTCGAGGTCGCCCGGTTCGTCACGCATGAGCGATGTTGCATCACCCCACGCGCTTTCGGTCGGGCCGAGGTCAAGCTCGGGCGGGAAGAACTGCCCGCGCATGGGGTAGCCCTCGGCGGTGGTCGTCGTGTAGTGGACCAGATCGAGGTATTCCTGTCCCCAGGCATCGACGGGCGCGCCTTCGACACCTTCGACCGCCTGATTGGCGCGCACGAACGGATACGGAGAGAAGACGCGCTGTAGGTTGCCCGATTGCTCAAAGGCGAGGCGGCGCTGGAGGTCGAAACCCGTACCGAGGTTCATGTGTGCATAGAGGCTGACCGCTGCGTTCTTGGTCGCGTCGTTGGCATCCGGGTTAACCGCAATTACGCTCACGCCGGGGCGGCCTTCGGGACTGTAGTGACCATTCATACCGCGTGGGTGGGGGATCGCGCCGACGACTTCGCTCAGGGGACGACCGACCGAAGCAGCCAACGCGCCCGGCCCAATGTCCGCCGTATCGGTGAAATATTGCAGCGGGACGGTGACAATGGCCATCGTGCCGTTGAAGAACTGACCGAGCAGATCCCAGTCACCATAGTTGGAGCCGAGCGACTTATCCTGATGGATCATCCGGCGATAGCGTTCGACGGCGGCGACCATTTCGGGATACGAGGTGTAGTCAAAACGCCAGTTCCAACCTTCTGCCGGGGTGGGCAGGTAGTTGAATAGGTTCGCCTTGCCGAAGCCTTCCGAGGCCAGCATCCATTCCACACCCCACCACTGCGTCCCCATACCGAGGCGTGTATCACTGGTGAGGGCGGCCGCTTTTTCCGCGATCTCGTCCCAGGTAGAATCGAGGGTGAGCGGTTCAACGCCCGCTTCTTCGAAGATATCCCGGCGGAAGAAGATGCCGTTGCCGGGTGTGACGCCTTCGGGCAAACCAAATTTGGCGTCGCCCACTTGATATTCAACTGAACCCGAGCGCACAGCGTCCGAGAACTGGGATTCAAGGTCGAATTCGGCGAATTGATCGGAGAGATCTGCGAGTAAACCCTGATTAAAGACGACATGTTTGCCTTCAATCGTCCACACGGCCAGCACGCCGGGGTGGAAGTAGGTCGGCGCGGTGCCACCCGTGATCAGCGTGCGCAGTTGGTCGGTGCTCCAAATCGGCGCTTCGACGGCTTCCAGACGGACGTTCGGGTTTTGTTCGAGCCAGGCCTGTTCGGCTTGCTGCTGCGCGGTGTACCCACCATCGGGCGCAGTTTCCGGGGGCGGAGTCCACGGCCAACCAGCCATCTGCAGCACGACATCGGCGTTTTGCGCGCGGCGCGTGCTCAAGGGTGAGGCGGCGATGGGAAGTCCGCTGGCGAAGGCGGCAACGCCTGCGCCGCCGATGGCGAGTGTTTTCAAAAAGTCGCGGCGGCTCAAGCCTTTGTGAGAGGAGGGATTCTGGGTCATGAAAAATCCTTTATGAATAGGCAACCACTTCAATTTTGCTTGCGTCTATGCCGAAGGTAACAAAGACACGAAGTCCGAGACGGTCGATTTCTCAGTGATTCTCCTTTCAGTTTCCACTTGTTATGATTTATTTTACGACATAAAATAAGACGTGTCAAATCACAGCGCCGCTCTTTCAACTGGTGCTGGTTGAGGAGTTTAGTCATTATGCGTTTTCCACAGAATTTTGTTTGGGGCGCGGCCGCCGCCGCCTATCAGGTCGAAGGCGGTTTTGCGACTGATGGCCGTGGCCTCTCGGTCTGGGATATGTTCGCACACCGCCCCGGTCAGGTGTACAACGGCGATACGGGCGATGTGTCCACCGACCACTATCACCGTTACAAAGACGATGTGGCGCTCATGCGCGAAATCGGTTTGCAGGCGTATCGCCTATCGCTCTCGTGGTCGCGCATCCTACCGGAGGGCGTTGGCTATCTCAACGAGCCGGGCTTGGAGTTCTATGACCGTCTCATCGATGAACTGCTGGCGAACAATATCCAGCCGTATGTCACGCTGTTCCACTGGGATTTCCCACTTCAGTTGTACTATCGGGGTGGTTGGCTCAACCGCGATTCATCAGATTGGTTTGCCGATTACACCCAGGTGGTCGTGCGGGCGCTCGGCGACCGCGTCCGCTTCTGGATGACGATGAACGAACCGTCGGTGTTCACGGTGCTCGGACATTTGAGCGGCATCCATGCCCCCGGCGATCGCCTCGGTGCGGCAGAAGGTTTTCGGATAGCGCACCATGTAATGATGGCGCACGGTAAGGCGTCGCAGGTCATCCGCGCACAGCGCCCCGACGCGCAGATCAGCATGGCGGGCAATGGCGCGGTAGGGATTCCGCTCACGAACAGCGCAGTCGATATCGCCGCTGCGCGCAATCACATGTTCGATACAACCGAGCCGAGCCTGTGGCATCTGAACTGGTGGACGGATCCCGTGATGTTTGGGCACTATCCGGCGGAAGGCTTGAAAGCGGTCGAAGCCATGATGCCCGCTGGATTCGAGAAGGATCTGCCGATCATCAACCAGCCGTTTGACTATTTCGGCCTCAACTGCTACTGGGGCGATACGGTGAGCGCTGGTGCTAACGACAAGCGGCAGATCGCGTCCCAATCCACAGGTCACCCGCTTACTGCGTTCCACTGGCCGGTCACGCCGGATGCGCTCTACTGGGGGCCGAAGTTCCTGTACGAGCGGTACAAGCTGCCGATCCTCATCACCGAGAATGGATTGTCGAACTCGGACTGGGTGAGCCTTGATGGCAGCGTGCATGATCCGCAGCGCATCGACCACATGGCGCGCTATCTGGGCGCGTTCAGCCGCGCCTATCAGGATGGGGTCGATGTGGCCGGGTATCTGCACTGGTCGATTCTGGATAACTTCGAGTGGGCGGAAGGGATGAAGCACCGCTTTGGTTTGATTCATGTGGATTACCGCGACCAGAAGCGCACGCTCAAAGACTCGGCGCACTGGTATACAGAGGTCATTCGCACTAACGGCGAGTCGCTGCCGTAAGCGGCGCCTGACGGCGCAAGACGAGGCATTGCTATAAACGGTCGGGGCGCAGCATGCTGCGCCCCTCCGGGTTCTGATATAAAGTAGCTTTCCAAACGCCTTGGTGTAGGGGCAGACCTACGTGTCTGCCCAATTTCGGGCGCACACTCAGGTGCGCCCCTACAGCTACCCGCGGATTTCTGTTGAGAACCTACTCGAGCCTAACCTCCGATCTCTGTCCGAGCGGCGAGGGGCGAAGGTCAGGCTAAATCCGGCTATTCCGCGGCGGCCGGGACGAAGATCACGTCATCCACATAGTAGGTGCCCGCCCAGTACATTGAGAATTCGATCTTGTCGACCTGCGTCAGGTCGAGATTTGGGTACAGGTCGAGGTTGATGCACATCTGCACCCACTCGTCAGTCACGGTCTTGGGATTGTCGCCCGCGCCGACGTGATCCGTCCACGCTTCCTGATCGATCAGGCGGGCATCGAAGATGCGCACGCCAACGCTGTTATCGGCGAGACCGTTGTTGTTGGTGGTCGTGTCCATAAAGTAGAAGCAAATCTTGTCATAGCCGCTGGCATCGAACGGACGCGGTTCCGGGTATGCACCGAACGAGTGCCATTCGCCCTCACTGCTCGTCGCCATCAGCGAGCTGGCGCCGCTGTGCACAATATCGGTCGAGAGACTGGTTTCGGCCTGATAATGTGCATAGAACGTATCTTCAGCTTCAAAGCCCTGCACCAAGTCGCCTTCGGCTGGCTTAGGGACGTACTTGCCGAACGCTACATCATCGACGTAATACGTGCCCGCCCAATAGACCGAGAACTGAATCTTGTCGACCTGCGTCAGATCGATGTTCGCGTACAGGTCGAGGTTGATGCACATCTGCACCCACTCGTCAGTCACGGTCTTGGGATTGTCGCCCGCGCCGACGTGATCCGTCCACGCTTCCTGATCGATCAGGTTGGTGTCGAACAGGCGGACGCCGACGCTGTTATCGGCGAGACCGTTATTGTTGGCAGTCGTGTCGTAGATCGAGAAGCAGATCACATCGTAGCCGCTGGCGTCGAACGGACGCGGTTCCGGATACGTACCGAACGCATGCCATTCACCGGCCGGGCTGGTCACCATGAGCGAACTGCTGCCGCTGTTGACCACGTCGGTCGCGAGGGCAAGTTCTTCGGCCTGGAAGTTTTCATAGAAAGGCTCGCCCGCTTCAAAACCCTGAACCGGGGTGAGCTGGAGCATCATATCTTCGAGGTTCATGGGTTCTTCGGTCGCTTCGGGCGTGGCGACGGGGTCTTCCGTCCCGGCTTGGGCGATCAGGTTATCGAAGTGATAGGTGCCTGCGGCGAACATCGCGAATTCGACGTGCTCCAGTGCGGTCAGGTCGATGTCGGTGAAGGCGCTCAGATTCAAGCACATCGTCACCCATTCATCGGTCACCGTCTTGGGGTTCACGCCGACGCCTTCGTGATCCGTCCATTTTTCCTGATTAGCGCCCGATGCATCGAACAGCTTAACGCCGACCGTGTTGCCCGCCGCCGTCGAATCCAGCATGTCGAAGCAGAATTCGCCGTAGCTGCTCACATCCACTGGCGCGCCGCTGAACACGACGCCAATCGTGTGCCACTCGCCTTCGGTGCTGACTTCAGCGAGTACGCCGTCTTCGATGTTTGCCGTTACCTGATAGACTTCCAGCACTTCAACATCAGCGCCTTCAAAATCCTGCAGCACGAGCGGTTCGTCCTGCGCGAGTACCAATGTACTCATGAGGCTGATCAACAACAGGAGAGCAACCAGACTCAAAAACCGAACTTTATGTGTCATGCCAAAACCTTTCGTATATGTGAGAAAACGAATTTAGGACTGGAATTAATCAGCGCTCGTTCCACCCCATTTGAAGGTGACGAGCGCCCCGGCGGGGAGCTCATACTCGAACTGCTGACCCTGCCATGTGACCGTAATTGGAGCGTCGATGACTGAATGCGCGATGAGCACCAGACTGCCATCGGGGTTCACGAACGCGACGTTTTCCGCCACGCCCATTCGAAATTCGGTCGAATCAATGCGGTACGCGCCGGGGTCAACAAAACGGCTGACGTGACCGAGGACATAATATTCTTCGTTGTAGGTGACAGCTCCACTCACCTGATTGATCGTGACGACGCCGCGACAGTCGCCACAACCACCATTTTGCGGGCCAGCTTCTTGATCCAGCACGAGATTCCACAAGATGACACTGTTGCCCCAGTTGCGGAAGTTGCCGATCACGAGGTTGCGGATGTTCCAGCTCAGGTTATCGCCGAAGTTCGCTGCCCAGTCGCCGCCCGAACATTCGGTGAACCAGATACCTTTGTCGGAGTGTGCCTCGTGCACGCGCGACTGCGCGGACACGCTGCCCCCATAGCAGTGGAAGGCGATGCCATCGACATAGGCCGCCGCGGCCGGGTCTTCGAGAACAGTGAGCGGATAGTCGGCTAAGTCCCAGTTGTGATCGAAGATGAGCAGGCGTGTGTCGAGATCAGCCGCGGCGAGTGCGGGACCGAGATAATCGCGCACGAACGTCTGCTGCGCTTCGGCAGTCATGCCCATTGTCGGATAGCCGGGGTTCATGTGCAGCGGTTCGTTTTGCGGCGTCAGGGTGTCAATGTTGAGACCATGCGCGTCGTAGGCTTGAATCCAGCGCACCAGATAATCAGCGAAGGCTGGATAGTAGTCGGGCAGCAGCGATCCGCCATGGAGTGCGCCGTTATTTTTCATCCACGCGGGCGCGCTCCACGGCGACCCCATGAACCGGAGCTGCGAATTGAGCGCCTGCGCCTGTAACAGCGCCGGGATGATGTAGGCTTCGTCATAGTTGATTGAGAACTGGTCGAGTGCAGGGTCTGTTTCCCCGGCCGGGAGGTCATTGTAGGTCTGGTCGTGCAGCGAGAAGTCCGACGCACCGATAGGGATGCGTACATAGCTGAGGCCGATGCCGTCCCCCTCCCGGGTGAATAGATCATGCATAACCTGTTCGCGCTGGCGGCTGCTCATCACATGCATGATGTTCCAAGCCGACGAATCCGTCAGCGCCGCACCGAAACCCTCCATTTGTTGGTAGCGTACATCGCTGTCAAGAACGATCACGCGCGAACCCTCGGCGGGGATGTCAGTGGGTGCGAGCAGCAGATCAGGTTGCGGTTGAAGCAGTTGGGTACGGTCAGGGAGGGTCAGCCAGATGCTGACGGCAGTCGTTTCCGGATGGGTATTCTGCATGAGCGACCTGTTGGGGTTAGCAAAACACAGGCAGAGCAAACTGGCAGTCAGCGTGAAGAATCGGCGCATAGGAGCACTATTTCGAGTTGCTTTCAAGTTTCAATCAATACTTATTTTTAGTCTCGTTTAAACTTCACTGTACGCTACAAACGGGGATTCTGTCAAGTGGTCTGTGGGGCGGACTGGGCAGTTCGCCCCACTTTTGGCTTAGGCAGCTTACAGCGAGTTGTACCACTGAAGAATGGCGTCGCCGTAGTGCGCGGTGGCTTCGAGTGCCAGCCAGTGACTGTTCTCGGTGAAATGCTTGACCTGGGCTTTGCCCCAGCGATCACCGAAGGCGGGGGCAATGAACGGGTCTTGGTCGCCCCACAGCACGAGGGCGGGCTTGGTTTCCAGCAGCGCGACCAATTTATCATCCCACCCGACGAAATCTGGCGCATTCCGTTCGCGGTAGTAGCGCAAAATCGCCTTGCGGACGCGTGGTGAGCCGAAGCCTGACGCATATGACGCCTCAACATACCGTTCGGGCAGGGCAGGCGCGAACTGCTTGAGTGATCGGCTCAACATAGCTTTGGGCGCCGCGATGAGTAGTTCGCCGAGCAGAGGCACGCGATACAGCTTGGCGAACGAGTGCCAATCATAGTCGCGGAAGAAGTTGGTATTCGAGATGACCATGCCGCGTACCAACTCCGGGTATTTGACCGCGAAGGCCGATCCATAGTGACCGCCGAAGTCAGTTACCACCAGCGTGACCGGTTCGGTGATGTGCAACGCGCTGAGCAGCGCGCGGATGAAATCGGCTTCGTTCTCTAATGTGAGTGGGAAATTGGCGGGCAGCGTCGAACTGCCGAAACCGGGCAAGTCTGGCGCGATGAACCGCGCGTTCAAGCTGCGACTCAGGTGTTCGATTAACGGCAGCCACATAGTATGGTTGTCCGGAGAACCATGTAGGAACAGCAACGGCGCGCCATGACTGGTTTCGTAAACCGTGATCTGTGCACCCTTGATCATGAGATCGTGTTTGGTCGCCCCACCTGCAGGCGCAGCACTATTGACGATTGGTGGTTGCATGAGGTTCATCCTCCCATTAAAATACGAATGTGAATTCGGATTTGTATTTGCAATTGTAAGATAGAATGGCGGGATGTCAATGGGGGGACTATGCACAGCGACTCACTGCGAGCCAAGCCAAAGCAAAAACGTGGACAAATGCGGGTGGATGCGATTTTGAACGCCGCCTCTGAACGCTTCGCCGAAGTCGGCTACGAGAGTGCCACCATCATCGAAATCGCGACGCGCGCCGATACCTCGGTCGGTTCGCTGTATCAGTTTTTTGCCAATAAAGAGGCGATTCTCAAGTCGTTAGTCGAACGGTACGTCGAGCGGGCCAGCGTGGTCTTCGCCGGGATGGATGTAGAAGCATTTCCCGATATGACGCTTGAGCAGAGCATCAAGGCGATTCTGGTGCCACTCAAGGAGTTCATCCGCGACAACCGCGATTTTCAGGTGATCTTTTCTAGCCCGACGGGGTCAACGTATGTCGACGAGACGATTCGCAGCATGGACGAGGCGTTTCTCGCGCGTACCGGGGTGTCGCTCTCCCGTGCGCGCCCCAACCTCAAGCCGGAAGATTTGCGGAAGTACAGCCTCGTGTGCATGGTCATCATGAAGGGCCTGCTTGGTTTAGCGCATCATTCAAACGATCTCACGCTCGATGAGGTCTTCGAGGAACTGGAAGCCGTGTATTTACGCTACCTGACGCCACTCGTGGGCGAATAATCCGCCTTAACGGCGAATGCCGTCGGCTGTGTGCACAGTGGGGTAATCAGTGGACAGATAGTCGATGAAGGCGCGTACGACAGGGGAAAAGCGCACATCGCGATCCCATACGAGCTTGATCTCGCGCACGAACGGCTGACCATCAACGGGTACAGCGCGCAGCACGTTCTGTTCGACTTCAGTCTGGATGACGTACGCGGGGAGCACAGCAACGCATGTCCCCGCAGACACCGCCCGTTTGATCGATTCGATGTTGTCGAATTCTGCGCCGATCATGGGGTCGATGCCGAGCCGCTTCAGCGTGCGCTCTAGCCAGATGCGTGACTGGCTGTTCTGCTGGCGCGTGATGAAGGATTGCGTACCCAAGTCGGCTGCATCGACCTGTGGCGCATGCCAATACGGATGTTTGCTGCCAACGACGATCTTCTGCTCGACTTGCGCCATAATCACGTGCCCCAGGCGGGGTGGGGTAAGGTCGTCGAGCTCACCTTCAATGATGCCGAGATCGATGCGGTGGGCGAGGACATCGCCGACGACCTGCGCGGTGATGCCGGTGTTGAGGGCCACAGTCAAATGGGAGTAGCGCGCGCGAAAACCCTGCACCCATAACGGTGCGAGATACACACCGATGCCGGGCGTCGCGCCAAGACTGATTTTGCCCGAGGCTAACTGCTGGACGTTGGTCAAGGCGTTTTCGGCCTGGGCGATCAAGTCGAAGATCTGGCGAGTATAGTCGGTCAACACTTCGCCGCTCGGCGTCAAGCGCACACCGCGCCATTCGCGCTCAAAGAGCGGCTGACCTAAGCTCGCTTCCAACTCTTTGATCTGCTGGCTGACGGCGGACTGTGTGATATACAGCCGTTCGGCCGCCGCGCTGAAGCTCCCTTCCTGAGCAACGACGTAGAACACCCGGAGTTTGTGCAGATCGAGCATGGCAGTCCTCAAAGCTATAAGCGCAGCTTATCCCTATTGTAGAATGAGAGGGGGGCAGAAATCAAACTTCCCTCAATGCCCCGGCTCGTTTGAGACTTTGCTAGAGATCCCCCCACTTTTGTGCGATAATGCGCCACTAATGACTGTCACCCCAAATGTTAGAAATGCGAAGCTTGCAGGCGTATGCGAATCAAACCTGAAATCATGAGTCCGGTTGGCTACTATCCGCAGCTCTATGCGGCGATCGAGGCGGGTGCGGACGCCGTCTACTTCGGACTCAAGCACTTTACCGCCCGCGCAAAAGTCGGCTTTACGCTGGATGAACTGCCCGACGTAATGCGCACGCTGCATCAGCGCGGCGTCAAAGGCTATGTGACGTTCAACACGCTGGTGTTTGACTATGAACTGCGCGACGCGGTTGAGGCGCTGGAGCAGATTGCAGCGGCAGGCACGGACGCGGTCATCGTGCAGGATGTGGGCATCGCCCAGTTGACGCACCAGATTGCGCCGCATCTCAACGTGCATGGCAGCACACAGATGAGCATTACCAGTGCGGAAGGCGTGGCGCTGGCGCAGCGCTTCGGCGTGAATCGGGTGGTGCTGGCGCGTGAACTCTCGCTCAAAGATATTCGCGCCATCCGCGAACAGAGCGAGCTCGAACTGGAAATCTTTGTGCATGGAGCGCTGTGCGTCTCGTATTCTGGCCAATGCTTCTCGTCGGAGGCCTGGGGCGGACGCAGCGCCAATCGCGGTCAATGTGCGCAGGCCTGCCGCCTGCCGTACGAACTGATTGTTGATGACAAGCTAACTCCGCTCGGTGACGCGCGCTATTTGCTCTCGCCCGGTGACCTGTACGCCCTGCATCAGATTCCTGAAATCGTCGAGATCGGTATTTCTACACTCAAGATCGAAGGGCGCTACAAGGACGAAAATTACGTTGCACTGACGACCAATGCCTATCGCCGGGCAGTGGATGCGGCGTGGGAGAATCTGCCACCGCCGATTACTACGCAGGACGAAATTGCGCTCGAACAGGTGTATTCGCGCGGATTAGGCGCGTACTTCATCAGCGGCACGAATCATCAGGCCGTCGTTAACGGGCGTTCACCGCGCCATCGCGGGGTATTGTGCGGACGCGTCCAGCAGGTGCAGCAGGAACGGGTGCTGATCGAGCCGACCGGGATTCAGGCCGACGCGCCGCTCAAAGCAGGGGATGGCATCGTCTTCGATGCGGCTGACTGGCGCAGCCCGCAGGAAACCGAGGAAGGCGGGCGACTTTATGCGGTCCAGCCGGTCGGTGACCTGCTAGAACTGGAGTTCCGCAATGGCACGGTCAATTTCACGCGCATTCAGGTTGGTGACTGGGTGTGGCGTTCGCACGATGTAAACGTTGACAAGGCAGCGAAAGCCTTCACCCAACCGAGCGCCCCGGTCAGCAAGCAGGCGGTCAACGTGCAGGTGATTGCCCATGAAGGCAATCTCCTAGAACTGACGTGGACGCTGGCGGAACACCCGCAGATCACCGTCAGGGTGCAGTCGAGCGACCCTTTGGGGCAGGCCAACAACCGCAGCGTCACCGCAGAGTATCTCCACCAGCAGTTGAGTCGGCTGGGAACGACCGCGTACCGGCTGGAAATGCTCACCGCTGACGTGGTGGGCAACCCGTTCATTCCCAGTTCGCTGCTCAATCATCTGCGGCAGAGTGCCGTCGAGCAGTTGAGCGGACTGCAAGCAGAGCATGACAGCGGCCTGATCCACCCACCCATCGAAGTACTGGATCATGCTCTCGATAGTGTGGCGCGACAGGAGACGATTGCCGGAACACCGCAGCTGCATTTGTTGGTGCGCACGGCGGACCAGCTTGAAGCCGCGATCAGTGTCCGCCCTACCAGCATCACGCTTGACTACCTCGAACTGTACGGCTTGCGGCCATCAGTCGATCGCATCAAGGAGGCGGGCATCACGGCGCGCGTCGCCAGCCCGCGCGTGCTCAAGCCGCAGGAACAGCGCATTGTCAATTTCCTGCTGCGGCTCGATTGTCAGCTCGTCGTGCGTTCGGGCGGCTTGCTCGAAGCCCTGCAAGGGCGGCATCAGCACCCATTGATCGGCGATTTTAGCCTCAACGTCGCCAATCAACTGACCGCTGACACTTATTTCAAACTGGGTGTGGACATGATCACGCCGACACATGACTTGAATGCCGACCAGATTTGCACGCTGGCGCGCATGATTGGCGGCAGCCGCTTTGAGGTGATCGCCTATCAGCATCTGCCCGTTTTCCACACGGAACACTGTGTGTTTTGCCGTTTCCTCTCCAAGGGGACGAGCTATCAAGATTGCGGGCATCCCTGCGAACAGCACAAGGTCGCGCTGCGCGATGCCCAGGGACGTCTGCATCCAGTTATGGCCGATGTGGGCTGCCGCAATACCGTGTTCGGCGCAGAGGCGCAGGTCGCTAGTCGCCACCTCGATCAACTCCGGTCCAGCGGCATTGAGCATTACCGACTCGAATTCGTGCACGAGTCCGCCGACGATGTGCGCAAAGTCGCCGTCGCGTTTGGTGAGTACTTCGCGGATCGACTGAGTGCTAGCGATCTGGATCGGCGGCTGGAGCAGGTCGCGCCGCAGGGCACGACTGAAGGTTCGCTGTTTGTTCCGGATAACTACGGGTACATCCCACTGCTGTAGAAGCTGGGCAATTCTCCGAGGGGCGCACGGCTGTGCGCCCCGCCAGACCGCCTCATTCCCCAAGCGGTGCGCCATATACGCCGAACTCAACTGCGCCGGTGTTGCCACCGTTGCTCTCGACCACGGCAAAGCGCAGCGTTTCAGTTTCGAAATCCACGTCAAACGTATAAGCTTGATTTGCATCCGGCACTTCGAATGGGCCGTAGACCGTGCCATCGTCGGTGGTCACGGTGAAACTGAATACCTGCGCGGTGTTATTGGACATCGTGCGCGTCCAGTACTCGAGCCGCTCGACGTGCGACCGCTGCCCGAGGCGGATTTCGAACCATGCGTTGTTCCCATCGCCCTGCGATGACCACGCCGAATTGCCACTGCCATCAAATGCACTCAGAATGCCCCACGCGAACTCCGGGGCAGCCCCACCGAACGCGCTGCTGTAACCGATGATTTCTGCACCGAGTTCCGCCGAGGCCAGATTCGTCACCGCGACTTCGACGCGGGCTGGTGTCGTGAACGTCAGCACGGGCGATAGGTAGATCACGCCGTTGTCATCCGTGCCCTGCACGCGGAAATAGTAGGTTGTTTCCGGCTCAAGATGGGTCAACAGAGGATGATGGTCAGTGTGCGTCCCGCCGTTCATATCGGTATCGACGGCGAGCGAACCGAATTCCGGCGTGGTCCCATAGACGATGCTGCACGCGACCGGGACGGTCGTCGTAATGGGCAGGGTGGCGGTGCCGTCATTGGCGAAATCGCTCACTACAAGCGCACCGTCAAGGATGTCATCGACCGGACGGAACGTGACGGCGGCGAGGATATCCGCGATGGGGGGCGCCTCCTGAGCGCTGCTGTGAGCGACGAATAGCAGACTGCTGATGACGAGTATCACGGCGCCAAGTAAGTAGAATCGGATGACTTTGTTCACAGTGACTGGCCTTCGCTAAACCTCATGTTTGTGGAATTATACCTCTGGCTCACACCTACGCTCGATTGGGAGACGTTTATTCAGTGCGACTTTGTCCTGTGTTATCCTTAAATGTTGAGTGGAATTCGGTAACGATGATGAAGGTTCAGTATGCAGTATTCTGTCTATGCATTGGTGATCCTCGCGGCCATGGCATTCTCGTTATGGCTGGCGTATGCCATCTGGTCGCGACGTCCTGGCGTCGGGGTGACCACGTTCGTCGTGATGACGTTGGGCGTCGCGTTGTGGACGTTTGCCACTGCGCTTGAAATCACGCTAACCAGCTTCGGCGGCAAGGTGTTTGCCACGCATCTGATTTACCTGGGCTTGGGCATTGTCATCCCCAGTTGGTTGATCTTCGCCTTGCAGTATACCGGGCAAGGCGCTTTGGTTACGCGTAACCGCCTCCTGCTGCTCGTCATTGAACCGATCCTCCTGCAAGTGCTGATAGCGACCAATGACAGCCATCGGTTGTACTGGACGACGCGTGAATTGGTGACGATCGGCGATTACATTGTCTTCAATTTCGAGCTGGGGTCGGCTTTCTGGCTGCACGCGCTTTATTCGTATGCGCTGCTGCTGGTCGGGGCCGTGGTACTGGTTCGCGCTTTCCTCCGGTCGCCGCAGCTCTACCGCGGACAGGTGAGATTTCTCCTGCTGGCTAACCTCACACCGTGGTTGGCCAACTTTGTGTACCTGACCGGACTGAGCCCGCTGCCCGCCTTTGTCGACATCACCTCGATTGCCTTTGTGATCAGTGTGGCTGCAATCGGGTGGAGTCTGTACCGTTTTCGCCTGATGGATGTTGTTCCAGTGGCGCGTGACACGATCATCGACAACATGGACGATGCGATTCTCGTGCTGGACAGCCGCGCGCGGATCCTCGACATTAACCGAGCGGCGCTCAACCTGCTGAACCGCGCGACGAGGGATGGGGTGATTGGTCACTTGGTCAGTGAAGTGCTGCCGAACCAACAAGCGCTGATCAGCGAGTTTCGCGAAGTACCCGAAGTGAATACGGAAATCACGATTTCTGTCAGTGGTCAGCCGCGCATCTTCAACCTACGAATCACGCCGTTGCGCAACCGCCAGCAGGAATTAAGCGGGCGAGTGATCGTCCTGAACGATATCACGACGCTCAAACAAGCCAACGAGCAGTTGAAGCTGGCCAGCGAACAGGCTGAAGCCGCGAATCGTCTGAAAAGTGAATTTCTCGCCACGATGTCGCACGAACTGCGAACACCGCTCAATGCGATCATCGGTTACACCGAAATCCAGTTGATGGGCATCGGCGGTGAGCTCAGCCCGCTGCA
>CALKIA010000334.1 GCA_937988705.1 uncultured Chloroflexota bacterium
TTTTTGTGCAGATTGCCCGAAGGAAACAATGAGCGAGTCTACCCCCCGCGTAACCGTTGAAGATGTGCGCAAGCTGGCGCTCCCTTTGGGAACGCGAGTCGTCGCTGGAGAGGGCTTGCTCCTCAGCCGGGCCGTTGCCTGGACGACCGTTATTTACCCGGAAGATGGCGTCAGCAATAAAACGCTGCAAAAAGATGAATTGGTCTTGGTCGCGCCGAACGAGAACGGCACCAAGCATATGCTCGACGCCGATGTGGTCCGCTGGGCGTCCGAACACAAGGCATCGGCGGTGGTCTTGAGTGATACACCCTCCCCAACGGCGATTGCGGAGGCCAACGCCTACAGCATCCCCATGATGATGCTCCCGGCGGGGAGCCGCATTCGGATGGTGGAAAAAGCAGTCGTCAGCCTGCTGGTCGACCAAAAAGGTCAGATCGAGCGGCGCGGCACACAGATTTACCGTCAACTCACGCAGATTTCCTCGCGTAACGAGGGGATGCCCGAACTGATAAACGCGATGGCGCGGCTGACCAACAAATCAGTTGTCGTGCAGGACAAACGCCTGCAAATCGTCTACAGTTCGGTGCAGCCGCAGTTTGTCGCCTTCTGGGAAGATGTCGAAAACTTCCTGCGCAAGGTCGATAACCTGCCCGTGGAAATTCAGGATCGCCACCGGGTGAGCGAAATCGAAAACCCGGTGCTGATGCAGGCGCTGCCGACGCCCGGTCTAGCCCGGCTCGTGTCACCGATCATCACGAAAGATATTGGACGCGGCTACCTCTCGATCATCGGACGCGACACCGACCTCGACGATGTCGATACGGCCGTCGCCGAACATGGTGCAGCGGCGTGTGCGTTGGAAATGGCGAAGGCAAAAGCGGTCAGCGACACCGAAAAGCGGCTGCGCGGCACGTTCCTCGACCGCCTGCTGATCGGCGATGTCAGCCAGCAGGAAGCGATTCGCCAAGGTGAACGCTTCGAGCACGACATGACGCAAACGCATGTCGCGATTGTGCTAGCGTGGCAGGGCGACAAAGCACCCTCGCTGCGCCGCCTCGAAACGACGATCAACACGCTGGTGGCCCAGCAGCACGGGGCGGCACTCGTCTGGCAGCGCGAACGTGAAAACGAGGTGCTGGTATTCCATGCGGTGGAAGAGAAAGACCCCGTCAATTCGACCATGCGCCTCGCCGAAGTCTTCAGCAAAGAAATTTCGCGGCAGTTTTCCAGCTCACGAGTGGCGATCGGCGTGGGGCAAGCGGCGCGGGATGTGACAGTGTGGCGCAGCAGCTACCGCGACGCCGTGCAAGCCCGGGATCTCGCTGCACGACTGCAAACGGACGCGCCGCTCTACATCGGCGATCTCGGCGTGTATCAGCTCATCCTCAGCCTGTCGGATCGCGAAAAACTGCTGGCGTTTTGTGACCAAACGCTCGGCACGTTGGTCAAGTATGATCTCAGCCAGCACGCCGACCTGATTAAGACATTAGAGGCATTCTTCGCCTGTCACGGCAACCTGAGCCAAACGGCAGAAATGCTGATCGTGCATCGCAACACACTGCTCTATCGTATGAACCGCATCAACGAGATCGCGCAGATTGACCTCAATCGCCCGGAAATTCGCCTCGCACTGCATCTGGCGCTGACGATTCGGCGGCTGCTGTCGATCAATTAGCGCAATGGCACTCGGGCGCACCACCCCCGCGCCCGAGTGCCGCATCCTCAAGCACGACTTGCAATGCTGGCCGCATTTCAGTTATTATGTTTCGCAATCCACAGTCAGTGGGCAAAACGCCTAATCAACCCCATTTAGGGCACAGTGCCTAAGCCTGCTCCACCGAAATATACAATGTCATCCCGTAACTGTATACCTGCTCCTTCACGTCATTTGTATGCATTGACCAGTTTTAGGCCGGAAATTTGATATAGATTTCACCATAATTTTGCCGCATACTTACCCTGTCCCTTTTTTATCCCTGTAGTATGAGGTGGTGCAATGTCACCGGACGACTGTGACCAGCAGTTCCCCCTTCACCGCGAAGACACCCGCGAACGCGATGCCTGCGCTCTGATCTGTTCCGTTCGCAAAGGCGGACAGGCTACCCACGGTAATGTCAAACGCACAATCGAAGCTCTCACCCGCATGGGTCATCGCACGGGTATCGTGGATGGCGAAGGTGACGGCGTCGGTATCATGACTGATATCCCCCGCGAGCTGTGGTCCAAAACGCTCGCGTCAATGGGTTTACGCTATGGATTAGCCGTTAATCCGAATTTCTGGGTCGCGCACCTGATGATCCCGGTGCATATGCGCTCGGACGCCGACGCCGTCACCCAGCTGATATGCCAGCGCATCCAAGAGGCGGGTCTCGAGCCGCTGTATGATGGCGCGGGCAAGGTCAAGAGTAATGTGCTGGGGCGCAGCGCCGCCAAGAACGAACCGCTGTTCTGGCAGTTCGCCGGCATGAACGGCCGCGTGCTGACCAATGACCTCGAAAAAACCATCTACCGGCTGCAGACGAGCATCGAAAAAGACCTCGGCGTGCATTTCGCGTCGTTCTCCTCGCGCAGTGTCGTCTACAAGGTGCAGGGAACAGTCGAAATCCTCCGCCGCTACTACCCGGAACTTCAGGACACCGAATACGCTTCAACGGTCACACTCGGTCATGCTCGTTACAGCACGAACACGAACCCCGTGTTCGAACGGGCGCAGCCGTTCAACGTCCTCGGTCACAACGGCGAATTCAACACGATTTCGCGTTTCCGCCTCGAAGCGGCCATGCTCGGGATCGAACTATCGGAGAATAATTCCGACTCGCAAGACGTGGACAATCTGATCGACGCGCTGGTGATGAAGTATGACTTCGACTTGATCGAAGCGATGGAATACGTCTTCCCACCCTACGATCACGACCTGATGCAAGGTGCGGACGAAGTCCACGAGATGTATGACAACATCCGCCGCTCATTTGGGCCGTTTGCGCAGGGTCCCGCTGCTGTGGCCGCCCGCGTAGGCGATCAGTGCGTGTTCAGTGTGGACGCGCTCGGTTTGCGCCCGCTGTGGTTCGGCGAGACAGAAAAAGAATACTTCGCGACCTCCGAACGCGGCGTTTACCCGCTGACGATGATGTCCTCCGCGCCCAAGCCCCTCGCCCCCGGCGAAAAGATCGCGTTGGTGATCAAGCCCGGTCGCGGGATCGAAGTGCTGGACTATCCGGCCATTCAGCAGCATGTCTTCAACCGTTCGCGCGAACGCGGCATGTTCAACAACGGCAAGCCGCGCGGCGTGTGGGCGATGAGCAGTTCCGCGATGCGCCCGTCCGTTCCCGGTAACGGAAATGGGAATGGGCACGGCAGCAACGGTGGCATGGCGGTCAAGGCCGTCCCTGCGCCCGTCGCGCTAGCTGTCGCCGCGTCCCTGCCCCAGCGGGCAACCGTGATCAATGCGGTGACAATGGCAGCGCTCGGCTGGGAGCGCTATCACCTGAACGTGATTCAAACGATGGCCGAAACCAATAAAGAATTGATCGGCTCGTTGGGCTGGGATGGCCCGCTGGCGGCGATCAGCCACACACGCGTCAACATCGCCGATTTCTTCCAAGAAGTCGTTGCCGTCGTGACCAACCCGGCGATCGACCGCGAACGCGAACAGGCGCAGTTCTCCACGACGATTTATGTCGGCGCACGGCCCGAACCCGGCCAGGCCAACGGCCCGGACGATATCGTCGTGGCCCTCAAGACGCCGGTGCTGCTCGGCGGTCATGCGTCGCTCGGCGCGGATGAAGATCTGCAAGCGGTGGCGAACAAGTATGGCACCAAGACGATTGACGATCTGGTGGCGGAATTCGGTGAGCACGCCGCCACCCTGTCGATGAGCGCGTACCCGGACGAAACGATTGAAGCGGCGGTCGCCCGGTTGGCGAACGAAGCCGCCGAATTCGTGGCGGGCGGCGCGCAGTGCATCGTCCTCGATGATGGCGACGTATTTGACGGTGAACACCTGTGGATTGACCCGCTCCTCGCAGTCGCCACGGTTGACCGCGTGCTGCGTGAAACTGACGATAACGGTGTGAATCTGCGCCGCCGAGCGGGCCTCGTACTGCGCTCTGGCGCGATCCGCGACCTGCATGATGTCGTGATGGCGATTGGTCTGGGCGCAAGCGCAGTCAACCCATATATGCTGTATGCTGTCGCGTTGGATATCGCCCCCCGGGCGCCGCGCGAACCGCTGGCCGCCGAGGAAATCAGCAAGCGTCTGAGCAGCACTGTCAATTCGCTGACCACCGGCATCCAAAAAGTCACGTCGACGATTGGCTGCCATGAACTGCGCGGCTACGGCCAATCGTTCGCCTCGGTTGGCCTGTCGTCCAGCGTCGCCGACGTGTTTGGCACGCCGAACTATTTCGGCTCAAACGAACGCGGCTTCTCGTGGGAGGATGTGCAGCATGACGCCGAAACCCGCGCCACTGAACTGCGCACGGGCAAGGGCAGCAAGCTGGAAAACCCGGATCGCATCTACCCGAAGATGTGGAAGAAGGTCGAAGATATCGCCCTCGGCGAAATGACCCTCGACCAGTATCAGAGCGAGATGCTGGAGCTGGAACACGAAATGCCCGTCTCCGCCCGGCACATCATCGACCTCAAGACGGTCAATGCGCAGGTCAACCCGGCGGAGGTGGATACCCGCGTCGGCGGTCATGATCTGCCGGTCATCATTGGCGCGATGTCGTTCGGCTCACAGGGCGAACTCTCCTACAAGGCCTACGCGGAATCGGCGGCGCAGCTCAACATCATCTGCGTGAACGGCGAAGGCGGCGAACTGCCGGAAGTTATGGGCAAGTATCCGCACAATCGCGGCAACCAGATCGCCTCAGCGCGGTTCGGCGTTAACATCGAATTCCTGAATTCGTGTGACTATCTGGAAATCAAGATCGGTCAGGGCGCGAAGCCCGGCGAAGGGGGTCACCTGCCCGCCTACAAGGTGACGGAGCAGGTCGCGCTGGCGCGTTCGACCGCGCCGTGGGTCGATTTGATCTCGCCGAGCAACAATCACGACCTGTACTCGATTGAAGACCTCGCGCAGTTGATTGACGAACTCAAGATCGCCAACCCGAATGCCAAAGTGTCCGTGAAAATTCCGGTCGTGCCCGGCGTCGGCATTATCGCCGTGGGCGTGGCGAAAGCGGGCGCAGATATCATCAACATTGCGGGCTACGAAGGCGGTACGGGTGCGGCGCGCGCCCACTCCCTGCGGCATGTCGGTCTGCCCGCCGAAATCGGCGTGTGGCTGGCGCACCGCGCGCTGATCGAAAGCGGTCTGCGCGGCGATGTCGAGCTGTGGGCGGACGGCGGCATGAAGAGCGGCCGCGACGTGGTCAAGATGATGTGCCTCGGCGCGAACCGTGTCAGCTTTGGCACCATGGCGATGGTGGCCGTCGGCTGTACGATCTGCCGCAAGTGTCATGAAGGTACGTGTCACGTCGGTATCACCACTCATATCACCACCAAGGAAGAAGCGCTCACTAAGGGGATTAAGCACTTTGAACCCCGCGACGCCGAACAAGCGGTCGAAGGCATCGTGCGCGTGTTTGAGGTGCTCGGCGAAGACATCCGCCGCTGGACAGCCGCCCTCGGCTTCACCCGCACGCAGGATCTGGTCGGGCGTGCCGATCTGCTCGAACAGGCACAGATGCACGAGCGCATTGACCTGCGCCCGCTGTTCATCCCCGTGCCGAAGGTCAGCAAGCGCGAATTCCTGCCCGGCGTCGGTCGTCTGCTGGCGCGTCCGCGCAACACTATGAGCAAGAGCATCACCGAAATCATCAACGATGCAGCGCAACCCGGCGACCACGAAATCACCTACGACGACGAACAGGTCATGGCGATGGATCGGGCGCTCGGCACGCATCTCGCGGGCGCCATCCAGCGCGGCGAAGTATCGAGCGACCTCGGCATCATTCACCTGCGCTTCAGCAACTCCGCCGTGCCCGGCAACGGTCTGGCCGCCTTCACGATGGACAAGATCGACGTGTTGGTGGAAGGTGGCGCCCAGGACGGCGTCGGCAAGTGCGCTAAGGGCGGCACGATTGCCGTGCTCAAGGGGCTCAACCACGACGGCGAGCGCCTCGACGGGTCGGTCGGCAAAAGCTTTGCCTACGGCGCGCAAGCGGGTCGCTTCATTGTGCAGGGGGACGCGGATACCCGCGCTTGCATCCGGTTGAGCGGCGCGGACGTGGTCTTCGGCGGCGAGGTCAAGCAGGCTCTGCATGACGATCTCGGCGGCCTAGCGGCGCGCGCGAACCTCAAGGGCTACGCCTGCGAGTATATGACCTCCGGGCGCGTGCTCGTCCTCGGCGATCCCGGCCCGTGGCTGTGCGCGGGCATGTCGGGCGGCACGCTGTATCAGCGCATTCAGCCCGAAATGAACCTGACGGTAGACGCCGTGCGCCGGCGCATCGCCAAGGGCGCGACGGTCGAAATTCACGAACTGGATGCCAAGGGTGTGCAGGACGTGAGCGAACTGCTCGGCAATTACATCACCACGCTCGAAGCGAACAATCAGGGCGACGAAGTGCAGCACCTGTATCCGCTGCTCAACCACCCCGAACAGTATTTCGTGATGCTGGCGCCGCCGTCGCGGCTCAAGCAGGCCGTCTAAGCCTAGACCAGTTCAAAACACAGAGAGCGCAAGGGGAACAGGTTTCTCCCTTGCGCTCTCAACATTTCCCGCGGTTCAGTGCTGCTTCTACCAATAAAAAACCCGCGTCGACTGACGCGGGCTGACTGCAATTCACTGAAAACTACTTCTTCTCTTCCGGATACTTCGACTTGTCCCAGTCCGCTTTGCTGACGAACTTGGTGAGCGTACGCCCATCCTTGGTCGTGCCGCGCAGACCATACCGGACCTGCCCGTTGGCGGTGGTGAAGGTGGTCTTCTTCACATTCTTGTCGTCGATAGTCACCTTCTGGCGGGTTTTAACATCGTAGAACTCAACGCTCATTTTGGAAAACCCCTTTTCTGTATATGCGCGATCTAAATTACGCTTTACAAGCGACATTTTACCATACATTCTTAAAACTGCGCTAGCGAATTGAGGGGAAATCCAGAAAATCCCCCCTTATTTGCCCGGAATGATGGCTAAAACACGCTGAACTTTGAGCGCGAGGTGCAGAATCAGGCGATTATCCGCCTTCTCAAGATCGAGACCGGTGAGCTCACTGATGCGCCCAAGACGGTACACCAGCGTGTTCCGATGCACGTCCAGCATCTTCGAAGCTTCGGCTAAATTGCCATTGGCTTCGAAGAAACCACTCAGGGTACGGATCAAGTCGCCCTGCTTGCGATCATCATGTTCGACCAGCAACCCCAGCGTCTCATTGTAGAAACGGCGCAGATGATCAAGGTTGCGTTCTTTAAGCGCCAGCAGAAGCTGAAACAGCTTGAGGTCGCCGTAAAAGGTGGTCTGTTCACGGTCGCCCAGTTCATTAGCGATACTGACCGAATCCTTGGCTTCGCGGTAGGCTTCGCGCAGCGCGGACAATCCCGAGGCGGGACGACTGATCCCACTGGCGACGAGGCCGCTCGGCGTGCGCGCGGCGAGCTGCGCCCGTACTTCATCCACGACCCGGCGTAAGCGCGGCAGCTGTGACGGATTTTCCAGTGGGTACAGCGCAACGATCACATCGACGTACTGCCCGACCGAACCGTTCAGTGGGCGACGCGTCATATCATCGCGCACCAGCGGCAGCAGCGATTCTAAGGGCAGCCCTGCGCCGGAATCGGTCATCGCCCTATACACTACCACGATGTAGTTCGCGGTGGGGTCAAACCCGGCTTGCTGGGCCCGCGTTGACATCATGTCATCATCAGTCGGAGTGCCGCTCAGCCACATTTGTACCCAGTCACCGCGCGCCTGCTCAACCGCAAACGCGATCGCGCGCGTCTTCGCCAGTTCAATCGCGCACACGTCGGCGCCATGGCTCAAGACCATCCGGTCAAAATCCTCCAGCGTGTCGCGGTTGTCCACCATCGACAGATAGCCCGCGACGCGCTTTTCCACGCGCAGCACCGTCGTATAGCCGAGCGGACTCTGCACGGTGACGCCTTCGCCGGGCGGAGTTTCGCGGGTCAACCAGCTCTGGAAGGCGCTGTAGGGGAGATTCTGCATCATCGTGCGCCCGCTCCCGGTTGGGCTGCGCCGCGCGACATTGGGGTAGACCTGCGCCATCAACACACCTGCATCATCGTGGACGACCATCGGCTTGGCCGTCGCCCGCGCCATGATTTGCAGCAAGCTGTTGAGATCACGGTTTTCCGCCGCGATACGTGTCAGTTGGCGCTGAATTTCCATCGCACGCTGGGCGATTTGGGCTTTGGCGTTGACGATCAGCGTGTTGATGGCACGTTCGATGCGGGGGAGGCTGGTTTCTTCCGGCAGCGCCAGCAGCGCGATGCCGCATTCATTGGCGACATCGACCGCCGACATGGCGATGTTATCTTTCGCCGCAACGGCGCTGATGCCCACCTGCGACAGCCCACGCACCACCTCGGACAGCGTGATGCGGGCATCATAGCTGCGCAGCACATCCATCGACACGAGCGCCAACTCCCCGCCGTAGACATCAGGGAAGGCGGGGGGCTGCGTTTGGACAACGACGGCCCAGGTGATCGTCTTCTCCGGCATTCCGGCGAGTAACTGCGTCCCCAAAGGGAGCGCATATTGTAAAAGAGCTTGCAGGGTGGCGCTGTGATTTTCGACCATATTCAACAATCCACTTTGGCTATCCCATGATTGTATGCACACACTCAGCGAAATCATACAACTATTTTGACGAGGCTATCACGCGGGTTTTTGTCACAAATCACCAATAAAAGACCCTGCGCACATCGGTAGATTGTTGAATTCTCACAGCGTGTTTTATGTTATAATCCACGATTATGCACACTACACTTGATCCCCACGTCAACGCCGTTTTGGAGATTCTGCTAAAACGGATGCAAGCGATCCTCAGTCAGAAGCTGGTCGGGTTGTATTTGTATGGCTCGACCGTGCTGGGCGATTACACTGACAAAGTTAGCGATCTTGACCTACTGGCCGCGCTCTCCTCCGATCTCAGCGACGCGGAAGCCGAGGCGATCCGCCAGATGCACGCGGACATCGTCGCGGAGTTTCCCGAATGGGATGACCGGATCGAAGTGCAGTACACGAGCACGCAGTCGCTCGCGCACTTTAAAGCGCAGCGCCATGTGATGGGCAACATCAGCCCCGGCGAACCGTTCCACATCATCGAGGCGGGCGCGGAATGGCTGGTCAACTGGTACTTTGTGCAAACTTACGGGCTGGTTTTGTACGGTGCTCCCGCCGTGGACATCATCCCTCCCCTGTCGGAACAGGATTTCATCGACGCGGTGCGCGAACATATTCTGATGTGGCGCGAATACATCAACGACCTGAGCGAATGGCATGGATCGCAGGCGTACGCGATTATGACGATGTGTCGCGGGTTATATACCGTGACGCACCGCGAGCATGTCTCGAAGCAAAAGTCCGCAGACTGGGGCATCGGCGCATATCCGCAGTGGGCGGAATTGATCAGGAACGCCATTGTGTGGCGGCAAGCGCAGCACGATCCGACTGCCCGCTACCCAGCGTCGCTGGCGGAAACGCGGCGCTTTGTCGCGTTTATGATCGAGGAAATGGAACGAGCCGTGTAGCCGAATCAAAAGGGACGAAGCAGTGCCTCGTCCCTTCATGCTTGTGGAATGTGATTACACGCGTTTGACGCCGATGGCCAGCGTCTCGCCGTCGATGGACGTATCCTTCTTCGGGTCTTCGTCCGGCTGGAAGCTGGCGCTCACAAAGTCGCCATTGCTCTCGCCCTGCTCCAGCGTTTCCGCCAGCGTCTGCGTACGGATGTAATCGGCAAAGCGCGTGATCGCCTTCGTCAGCCGTTCGCCCGCCTGATAACGCAGATTGATGCGATCCTCGATGTTGAAGTCCGCCTCTTTACGCAGGCTTTGCACGCGGCGCACAACCTCACGCGCCAACCCTTCATCGATCAAGTCTTCGGTCAAGCGCGTATCCAGCGAAGCCAGATAGCCACCGTCTTCTGCGACGGCGAAACCTTCGGCGGCACTGCGGCTGACCTGCACTTCTTCCGGCGCCAGTTCATACTGCTTGCCGTCCAGCTCCACGACGATGTTTTGGCCGCTCAGCAGGGTTTCCCCCCATTTGCGCTTATCTTCGGCGGGCGCATCATCGCGCACCCACTTCTGCACCTTCGGGAAGTCCGCGCGCAGCTTCTTGCCCAGCAGACTTTGCAGCGGGTTCAGCTTGAACAGCACCACATCGCTCGCGTCGTTGAGCGTGCCCACGGCCTTGACGTTGAGTTCGCTCATGATCAGGTCGGAGAAGCGTTCGATCACGCCGGTATCCCGCGCTTGCAGCACCGCGAAGCGCGCTTCGGCCAGCGGCTGACGCACGCCCATGCGCACGGATTCACGCGCCGCGCGCCCGAGGCTAACCAGCTTTTCGGCGAGCCGCATCTCGCGGACGAGCGTTTCGTTGAGCAGCGCCGGGTTGCTTTCCGGGAACAGCGCCAGATGCACGCTGATCGGCGCTTTCGGGTCCAGCTCCACGACGAGGTTGCGATAGAGCGCGTCCGCCAGGAACGGCATGGTCGGCGCAATCAGCTTGCTCACCGTGACGAGGCATTCGTAGAGCGTGGCATACGCGCCCTGCTTGTCGGCGTCGCTTTCCGATTTCCAGAAGCGGCGGCGGCTGAGACGCACATACCAATTACTCAACATTTCGACGAAATGCTCGATCGGACGCGTCGCACCGGGCACGTCATACGTGTCAAACGCCTCGGTCACTTCATTGATCAACTGGTGCAGTTCCGCCAGCACGAACAGATCCAGCAGGTCGCGTTCGGCGACGGGCGGTTGCGGACTGCTCGGCGTCCAACCGTCGAGGTTGGCGTAAGTCACGAAGAAGCTGTAGGTATTCCACAGCGTCAGCCAGAAGCGACTGATCACTTCGCCCACTAGATCCTTCGAGAAGCGGCGCGGTTCTCCGGGCGGCCCTGACGTGAACAGATACCAGCGGAAGGCGTCGGCCCCGTGCGCGTTGAAGATTTCCCACGGGTCGATGATGTTGCCCTTGCTCTTGGACATCTTCTCGCCCTTGGCGTCGAGGATGTGCCCTAAGCAGATCACATTTTTGAACGACACCTCTTCGAACAGCATGCTGCTGATCGAGTGGAGCGTATAAAACCAGCCACGCGTCTGGTCAACCGCCTCGCAGATGTAGTCCGCCGGGAACTGCTCTTCAAACATCGGCTGATTGTGCGCGGGGTAACCCCACTGCGCCAGCGGCATTGCGCCGCTGTCAAACCACACGTCGATGACTTCCGGTACGCGGCGCATGGTTCCGCCGCGCCCGTTGGGATTCGGGAACGTGATGTTATCGACATACGGGCGATGCAAATCGAGATCGGTCAGGTCACGTCCGGTGAGTTGGCTGAGTTCCGCCACGCTCCCCACGGCCAGCGATTCGCCTGTCACATCGTCGATCCAGATCGGGAGCGGTGTACCCCAATAGCGTTCGCGTCCGATTGCCCAGTCTTTGAGTTCGTTCAGCCAGTTGCCGAAGCGCCCATCCCGGACGTGATCCGGCACCCAGTTGATCGTCTGGTTCAAATCGATCATCTTCTGGCGGTATTCAGTCGCGCGGATGAACCACGCGTCACGGGCGAAGTACAGCAGCGGCGTACCACAGCGCCAGCAGAACGGGTACGTGTGAGCATAGCGCGCTTGCTTATAGAGCAGCCCGCGCCGCTTGAGATCACGCGTGATTTCGGGATCGGCGTCCTTGACCCACACACCGCGCCATTCGGTCACCGCGTCAATGAATTTGCCATCCGCGCCGACCGTTTGCAGCACGGGCAGGTTGTTCGCCTTGCCGACGGCCATGTCATCCACGCCGAAAGCCGGGGCGATATGCACAATGCCGGTACCATCTTCCGTGCTGACGAAATCGCCCGCCACCACATAAGCGTATTTGGTTTCGACCGGGAGGAAGGTGTACAACGGGTTGTACTGCATTCCCAGCAGGTCTTTACCCTTAAACTTCTTGACGACCTTGTACTCTTCACGCTGGATGAGCACTTTGTCGACCAGCGCCGCCGCCATGATCAGATTTTCCGTGCCTTCGCCGCCCTGCACCGGCCCCTCGATCTGCACGTAGTCGAGGTTTTCGCCCACGGCCAGCGCGACATTAGCTGGGAGCGTCCACGGCGTCGTCGTCCACACGAGAAAGTACACGCCGGGCTTGTCGCGCAGCGGGAAGCGCACGAATACGCTCGGATCTTCGACGTCCTCGTAACCCTGCGAAACCTCATGACTGCTCAAGGGCGTGCCGCAGCGCGCGCAGTACGGGACGACCTTCAAACCCTTGTAAAGCAGGTCTTTTTCCCAGAACTGCTTGAGAATCCACCACAAGCTCTCGATGTAGTCATTCGTGAACGTCACATAGGCGTCATCAAGGTTCGTCCAATACGCCATGCGCTCGGTGAAGGTTTCCCATTTGCTGATGTTGCGCATTACATTGTCACGGCAGCGCTTGTTAAATTCCGCGATGCCGTACTCCTCGATCTGGCGCTTTTGCGTGAAACCGAGTTCCTTTTCGAGCGCAATTTCGACGGGCAGGCCGTGGGTATCCCAGCCACCCTTGCGCAGCGCGTAGTAACCGCGCATCGTCTTGTAGCGCGGGAAAATGTCCTTGAAGGCGCGCGCCAACACATGATGAACCCCGGGCGTCCCGTTGACGGTCGGCGGCCCTTCATAGGTCACGTAGCGTGGCGCACCTTTGCGTTCTTCCATCGAACGCTGAAATACGCGATTCAGCCGCCAAAAATCAAGCTGTTCGCGTTCCAGTTTCTGGATATCAACTTCCGGTTTGACTGCCTTGAACATGGTTCATCCTCTCTATGTCGATACGGGTCGGTTGTCGATGCGTTTATCGTCGTATTCGCATAGAGGGGGCAATCGACCGTGATGTGAGCAGACCCCTCACATTCACGGATCACCTCCTTATAACCAATGGGGAAATCGTCTTTGTATTATGCCGCAAAAGTGCGTTTAAGTGAAGATTCAACACAGATCAGCGTTTGATTCTATAATCGGACTGGGTTTATTCCACCATAGAAAGAAAAAGTATGTTTCGGGAAGCTTCCCCCGCTAACCTCGCAGTCGCCGCTGAAGATAATGTTAACGCCCTCATCGAAACGTTTGGCCGCCTGCCGCGCGCCGAACTAATCACCACCCCGGCCCTCATTCGCTGCCGCGTGGAAGGTGCGGACGCCGCGATGTTCAATTCGGTCGGGCGCGTCAATTTCCCCCTCATCGAAGCCGATGGCGAGATTGCCGAGACGCTCGACTATTACCGCGCCGCCGGGACGCCAGCCGTCATGTGGTGGATCGGTGGGCAGTCACGACCGCTGGGGCTGGGTGCGAAACTCGAAGAGCACGGCTTCGAGAAAGCGTTTGATTCGCCCGCCATGGCGGTTGATTTGCACAACATGGATGAAACCCTTGCTACACCCGCGAATTTTCGCATCACCACCGTGACCAGCGAACTGGAAGCCCGCGTGTGGGGCACAACCTTCGCGACCGCTTTTTCCCAACCGACCGCGGTGGGTGACGCCTGGTACGACACAAGTCTGCGGCGCGGTCACGCCAACAGGCCGTGGACCCTGTACCTCGGCTGGCTGGATGAGACGCCCGTTGCGACGGGAATGCTGTTCTATGGCGCAGGAATTGCGGGGATTTACGGAATTGGCACACTGCCACAAGCTCGCGGACAAGGGATCGGCAAGGCGATCACCCTGCATCCGCTGTTGGAAGCGCGCGCCGCCGGTTATCACATCGGCGCGCTGTTCGCGTCACCTTCCGGTTACCCGATTTACCAGAAGATCGGCTTTGGGCACTACGGTTCGCTCATTCGCTACCGTTGGGAGCAGGCATAACCGCGCGCGGCCCGGTGCCAATCCAGAAGACTTCCCGTTCGAGGTTGAACGTTGTGGGTGTCTCCGGCGTGTCGTTGTTACGCAGCACGAGCACCCACCACTGCATACTAAAAATGGAAAACGCCACGCTCCCGTGGCAGCGCGCCACCACCGCCTGCACCAGCTCAGTTTGGGGGGCGGAACCCGGCTCACTGCACTGCATAGGGGTAAGGTCACACGTGCCGCCCTGCGCCGTGTAGTAGTCGGCGACGGCGCACGGATCGTCTAGAGCGGTGTAGCTCCAGACATCCGCGCCGTACGCTTCGCTCTCGTGGCTAATCTCCGTGACCCGATCCGGCAGCGGCGGCAGCGGCGGCGCGATTACGCCATACAGCACGCGCAGGATATTCAGACCGACGACCAGCGATAAAGCAAAAGCCACCACTAGTGCGATCAGCAGGAACGGTGGACGTTTAACTTGTTCGGCGTCCTCAGGACTGCCAGAGTTGGTCATATTTGACAATGGTCATGCCTGCCGCATCAAGATCGGGATCAGGATTGGCCAACCCGGGATAAATCACCACCAGCGTGTACTGCGTCGAACGGAAACCCGAATGATCGAACATGCAGCTAAACTGGAAAGGCACGCTTAGACCTACTTCGGCGGGCGGCGCCTCACCCACGGCCGGAATGCGAATGCAGCGTTCCACCGTGTCGCCATTATGCTCGTTCAATTTCTGCTGGTAGTAATTAACCACACTGTCGACCGTATCCGCGACGCGGTAGTACTGGCTGCGCGAATTGCCTGAGACATCACTTTCGCCCCAGTACAACGCGCCGGGCGGCGGCTGAATGTCAAACGGCGTTTGCCGCGATGCTTGATCGACAAAGAAAGCCACCACCCCAGCCCCGATGATCAGAATACCGATGATCCCGGCGACGAGGCTGTAGCGAACAACGGAAGAACCTCTGCGCTTTTCGATTCTACGGGTCAATTCAACGCTCCCTGCAAGTCTTCAATGTCACTCCTGAGTGCCTCACCGTAAGGCGTGTGCCGGAACCGATCGGCGCTAGCGATCCAGTACGGCAAGCCCTCACGTATGAGGTCCGGGGATGGAGGGGGATAACTGAAGCGGATCTGGTGCAGCAAGTAGGTTCGCATCAGTTTGCGGTAGGTTTCATCCGGCGTTGTGCTGTCCAGTTCGACGAGAGCCTCATCGAACAACCCCAGGCGATAATAAGCTTCCCCGAGGTCGAGGCGCACCACCGATGGCGCCCCCTGTGCGACAGCCGCGCGAATCAACTCCACCGCGCCCGCATAATCACCCTTTGCAAGCAGTGTACGCCCAAACCCATAGCGCGGGAAATAGAGATCCGGCGCTTTGTCTACAGCTTCTGACAAAACGATCTCGCTCTCGCTGAGTCGCCCAAGCTGGCGGTACGAATTTCCTAGTAACGTGAGCGAACGCGCATCTATCTTACCGCGTTCCCGCGCACCTTCCAGCAGCCCCACCGCCGCACCGAATTCCCCTTCCAGATAGTGACGCTGCGCCTGAGCATACCCGGAGATCATGCCCCGGTTGCCCCACAACACCGCGATCTCCGAAATGACGAGCAGCCCGCCCACGCCGATCAGCGCGGATTGACGCAGTTCCGGCAGAGTCATGGCCATGATTAACAGCAGCAGCAGCAGCAGTAGTCCAACGATCACGGCGATCTGGGTTGGTCGATCCCACGTTTTGAAATCCCGGCGTAAGCGCGTGATCGCCCAAATCATCCGAGGTTCCCCGCGTCTGCATCAGCGATCGCCTGTTCAATCGCAGCAATCTCATAGCGCAGGGCTTGACCATACGCCGTGCCTTCCAGCGGCTTCAAACCAGATTTCCAGGTGGACAAGCCATCACGCGCACTCATCATTTTAGCAATCGCCCGCATGGCTTTCTTCGTCTCGCCCGCCGCCGAATAGGCATTCGACAAATGGTAGAAGACGCGCACGCCGTAGGGCGCGGGCATCGCGTGAGCGGCGGCCTTCTCGAAGGTTTCGACGGCGGCAGCTTCGTTGCCCGCATAGCGCTGCGTGAAACCGAGTTCCGCCCAGATCACCGGCTGATCGGGGGACAGCGCCGCCGCCCGCATGAGCGTACCCGCCGCTTCGTCATAGGCGGCCTGCAAACGGTAACCGTTTGCCAACGTGATATATGAATCAGGATCGTTGGGGAACAACTGCACCGCCCGGTCAGCGGTCGCCTGCGCTTTGGCGAGCTGTCCCGTGTAAGCATAGGCGCTGGTCAGCAGCATCAAAACTTCGGAGGTTTCTTTGCCTTCGCGGATCGAGCGTTCGAGCAGCGGAATGGCATCGCGGAATTTGAAGGCCTCGATCAAGCGATAGGCTTCGCCATAGCCCGACCCCTGTTCGCGCGTTTGCCGCGCCAGCAGCACACCTACCAATCCGAACCAGAAGATGAACATCAACGCCGCCAGGCACAACCCGCCAAGCGCCAGCACCACATACGGGGACAGATTGAGTGAGGGCTGTGGTGCCCGCGAACTAAACAGTTCCGCCGCCAGCCCGCCGATGAAAACCACGAGGCCGACGAACGCCAGCACGAACGTCACATAGACGCCGATCAACCATTGCCGGCGCATTAGGGCGCTGCTCCCAAAGCTATGATATCCAACTCCCCGCTGATGAGTTGGGTCGCCTGATCCACATCTGCGCCGATCACGGCGCGGAGCGTTTCCGCCTGATCGCTGGCGAGAATCGTCGTCCACTCGCTGATCCCGCCCTTGTCCTGGCGCAGCGTGATCAGTTCGGCTTGAGCATTCGCCGTGTCGCCGAGGCGCGCATACGCCCGCACCAGATACAGACGAATCAGCAGACGATGGCGCGCATCACGTACGCCCGCCTTCAGCGCCTGCGTGAGATGCGCGATCACATCCTGTGACTGTCCCAGCCGATCTTCGATCATGCCGAGGTTATAGAGTGCGACCCATTCATCCGGTGCCAGTTCGGCAGCCCGGTGCGCGGCGGTCAGCGCGTCGGCATAGCGCCCTGCCTGCAAGTTGACTTCCGCCAGCCCATTGAAAGCGACTGCCGACGTCGGCTCCATTTCAGTCATCTTCTGATAGTCGCGCCGTGCGCGGTCCAGCTTGCCCCACAGGCGCAGCAGTTCTGCACGGAAGCGATAGTGATTCGGCTTATCCGGTTCCGCTTTGATGACGTCGTCCATGATCTTGACGGCTTCTTCGTACTCATTATGGCGCAGATGACGGATCGCCTTCTGGTATTCCATCGGCGAACGTCCACGAAACACGATCAACCCGGCCACAATCCAGCCAAGCGCCGCGCCGACCAGCGCCAGCGCGAGGTGCGGCAGGAAGACCACCGCGAGCACAACCAACCCGATGGCCGGGACGAGCAGCGCGATCCACCGCTGACGATCTTCGCGCTCCATTTTGGTGACGACAAGCACTGCCGCACCACCCGCTGCGATCAACAGCAGTGCTGACTGCACGGGGATCACCCACGTTTCCCCTTTGACCGCATTCAACATTAAGCTGAGCAGACCCGTGCCTGCGATCAGCAAAAACAGCGCGCGCAGCCGCGCCGCGCCGAGAAACAAGGCAAACTCGCTAAATGCTCGCTCCAGTGACCTGATCAAAGCGTACGTACTCCCGACCGTTAGACGGCAGCTTCTGACAAACGTGCCACGATTGTATCAACGGTTTGCTCAACCGTCAGCGTTGAGGTATCAAGCCAGAGGCCGAGATGTGGGGTGTTGCTGCGGAGTTCATGATCGAGCAGGTCGGGTGTCCAAGCGCGATAGGCAACCTTCTGGCGCCCCGCATCGCGAATGAGCACCACATCCACGCTCGGACACAACACAATGAGATACAGCGGATGGCCGCCGCTGCGGTACAGATCGACGACCTCGTGCAGCACCTCCCCGATGATGATGTCCTGACACACGGCGCTAAAACCCGCGTCGCAGTAGGTGCGCGCTGTCAACGCGGCCAGTTGATAGCGCAGCCGCAGCTGCGCGAAGGCTTCAGCATCGTAATCAGGCGTCATCTCTTTGCGACCGCCAATGATCATGCGACGAAACACATCGCCGCGGACGTGGGCACTCGTCGGCAGCCGTTCGGCCAGCGCCTGAGCAATCGTCGACTTACCGGATGCCATGATGCCGGTGATCAGAAAAATACCAGGGTGTTCCACTCGTCGCCCCTTGCATGCCAAGCTGCTGTACCTGAAGTAGACTCTCGAAAGTCCCAAGGTAGGGGTAGACCTAGGTGTCTACCCGGTTTCGGGCGCACACACAGGTGCGCCCCGACATCCATTCGTGGATTTGTTTCGAGAACCTACTTGAGCGCACGAGTGCAACTGTTCCACGTAGCGCCGCGTATAGGATGATGTGGTTAGTGATAGGGAATGTGATGTCTGATCAGGAATTGTACGAGATCGCTACGAAGCGTGTGAACAAGCGAACGCGCCGTTGGCTGCTGTGGGCGGTTAATCTGGTAGGTTTGATTTTCTCGCTGGTGGCTTTGATCGCCTTTAGCGAGCGTGGCTCTGCGAGTTTGTTCGCCGCCATTTTCATCGGCTGGATGGGCGTGTTCGCGTTTCATTCCATCCTCGCCTGGATGGCCGAAAACCGCGATGGTGACATCGAGAAAGAAGTCACCAAACTGCGCGGCGCGCTGGACTATGAGAAACCCAAGCGTCTGGGACTCTCTGACGACGGTGAGCTGGTCGATGTCGGGCTGGAAGCAGACGAACCCCAAAAGGTCAAGCATTCGAACTAGCCCGTAGGAGGCAGAGCGCACGGGTAAGCGCGGCGAGTAACGTGAAGCAGACTTCGAACGCGATAAATCGCGTCCCTACGAGAAAAATCGTCTTTGTGTAGGGATGCCTTGATGCAATTTAAGGAAAAATCACGGTTTTTTCGTAGGGACGCGGTCGGCGTCGTCCGCCACCAACGGACAGCGCCGGCGCTGTCCCTACGGATTTCGGCTTACTCGATGGCGACATACAGCCGTTTGTTGATGCCACCCTTGCTTTTGTAATCGGTGATGCGCATATGCCCCACTTCGCGGGTGTTGGCGACGTGTGTGCCGCCATCCGCCTGCAAATCCAGCCCCACGATCTCGACCGTACGCACTTCGGTGATGCCTTCCGGCAGCAGATTGATCTTCGTGCGGATTAAGTCGGGAATCTGGAAAGCCTCGTCACGCGGCAGAATCTTCACGCGCACATCCCGCGCCGCCGCGATCTCCACGTTGATCTTCTGCTCGATTTCGGCAATCACATCCGGCGGCAAACGCTCAAACTCGAAGTCCATGCGCCCGGCCAGCGGCTCCATGTTGCCACCCGTGACCGCCGCGCCGTAATCCCGCCAGACCACGCCGCACAGGATATGCATGGCAGTGTGCGTCCGCATCAACTGATAGCGGCGCTCCCAATCCAGCACGCCGATCACGGAGTCGCCAAGCGCGGGCAGCGCGTCGCCGTCGATGATGTGTGCGTTCCCCTTGCGCACCTCTTTGATGCGGTAAGGTATACCCTGCGCTTGCAGCAGACCAGCATCGGACGGCTGACCGCCACCACCGGGATAGAACGTGGTGCGATCCAGATACACTGCGCGGGTCTCGGCGTCGACCGCCGTGACTGTCGCCGTGAATTCGCGTAGATAGCTATCAATTTGATAGAGCAACTCGGTCATGTGAACCTCTCTTGGCGTACTTGGTCGACGACTTTATAGTTCGCCGCGCATCCGCAGCATCACGTCCCGCCCACCGACCTTACGCCAGAACTCCAGAGCATCTTCATTGCGGGCCGCGACGTGCCATTCGTAGTAGCGCAAACCTTTTTCCCGAAACCACGCCGTCAGGTGTTCGACGAGCGCCCGCCCCACGCCCAGCCGCCGATAGTCGGCAGCAACGTAAATATCGGCGAGGAAACCACTCGGCGATTGAGAGAACATTTCTGGCACGAGGTCAACCACCATGCCCAGCACATAGCCGACCACTTTGCCGTCAGTTTCTGCGACCAACACGCTCGTCAGCGGGTCTTCGAGACGATCCATCAAGCGGCGGGCATAGCGCACCGCCCCATTCGGCGCGGCGGGCGGAAGATCGGAGTCGAGCTCCCGGTGATAACCGACCAGCGCCTGCCACAACTGCGCAACCGCATCGATGTCGTGCGGCGCTGCCGGACGAATTATGACTTTATCCACAAACACTCCATCCACTCTAGCGCGCCAATTGAGCGCCAAAAGGCCTGCTCGACTGCCGATCGGCGTGATGACCACGCGGCGAGCGCCGTGACGCCGCGCTCGGCGTACCACGCGCGCACCGCATCGACCAGCGCCCGACCGACCCCACCCTGATAGCTGTGCGCGTCAATCGCCAGTTCGGTGATCAGACCCAGTGCATCGCCCGCCAAACCCGGCATCGGCTGAATCCAGCCCACCACATAACCAACACAGCGACCGTCGTTCTCAGCCGTCAACATGACGCAGCGGGCATCTGCCAACCAGACCGAAGCTGACACCACCCAGCGGTCGGTCGATGTGGTATAACGGGAATCAGCTTGCAAGACAATTTTCTCCTGCCAGAACTGCGCAAGTTCAGGCAGATCGTTCAGGGTTGCGGCGCGAATGTTCAACATGGTTCACAATGATTAAGCATACGTTGGCAAAGCATAGCACCAGCCGAAATCAGGATCAAGCTTCGATGACGATAACCGACACCGAATTACCGGTATGGATGAAACGCGCGCTGCGTCGGCCCGACTGGGGTGTACTGCTCGCGCTGGCCTTTAGCGTGCTCGCGGGCTGGTCATTTGTGCTGCAACCCGGCTACTTCCGCATGAATGCCAACGAGAACTACATCTTTCGCACCGCAGATTATGCCCAAGCGCTCGCTGAAGGTCGGCTGTACCCGCGCTGGACAGCAGAAACGCTGGAAGGCTATGGCGCGCCGATTCCTCATTACGCACCGCCGGGGGCCGGCTATTTCCCGGCACTGATCCAGCAACTGTACACCAGTGACCCGACGCAGGCCGTTCGACTGGCGTATATTGCCGCGTTTGTGCTGGCAGGCATGTCCATGTATGCGCTGATCACACGCCGTCTGACGGCGATTTCCGGACTGATCGCTACCCTGCTCTATGTCTACAGTCCATACCTCGCGCTGACCGCGCCGCATATCCTCGGCGATTTCCCGGTCGTCCTTGGTCTCGCGCTGCTGCCCGCGTTGTTGTGGAGCATCGATCGCTTCCTACTGCTGAACGAACCACCCGACTTGCTCCTGATCGGGTTGTTCAGCGCGGGGCTGATTATGACCGAACCGCGCATCATGGCGGCGGCAGTGGTGCTCACGGGGGTGTGGTTAGGACTGCTCGAACGTCAACGCGGGTTGGGGCTGCTTTTGCCTTTGGCGGGCATCGGTTTTGGCGTGCTGATCGCCGCGATCTTCTGGCTGCCCGCCATCGTTGAACGCGACGTGGTGACGTGGATCGCGCGCGGACAAGATCAGCGTCCGGCGGTCGATCTACTGGGTCTATTCGCGCCGCAGCTCATGCTCGACCCCGGCGCGATGATCCCACTGCCGCAGTTTACACTCGGTTGGGCCAGTCTTGCGGCGGGGCTGGCGAGCCTGCCCGTGATTATCCGACGTAAGCTCACCCTACCCGGGGTATTCCTGCTCCTTAGCGGGGTCGTCGTTGGTCTGCTGACCATGTTTCCGCATGAGGTATGGCTCATGGGCATCGCCGCGTTTGCGCTGGCGGTCGCCGGGAGCGCCGTCGGAGCGGCCCCCGTGCTGCGTCAACGGCGGCTGGCGCTGCCGCTCACGCTGCTGGCCGTGCTCGCACTCTCATTCCCGGTATGGATCGCCCCGGACAGCTCGGAATTCAGCCTCAATGCCTCGCCCGACGCCCAGCGACTCTACGAACAGCTCGGCTATGGCATTGCCGTGCTGCCACCGGATGCGCCCCTTCCGACCACGCTGTCCAGCACGACCCTGACCGCCAGTTCAGCGCTCAATGGCAAGCTGGCGCTTGGTCAAAGCAGCGGCCAAATCGGCACACTAGCGCACACCACCCACAGCGACTCGTTTCAACTGATGCTGACCGAGCCGATGTCGCTGCAAATTCTCACCAGTTATTTCCCCGGTTGGACGGCAACCTTTCACGGTGACAGCCTGCGTGTCAGTCCGCATCCCGAAGGCGGGTTAATGATCAATCTCGCCAACCCGGATCGCGGCGAACTTGTGATCGCGCTCGGAACAACACCGCCGCGGCTCATGGGCTGGATCATCACGCTGGTATCGTGCGCGTTGCTGCTGCTGATCACTTTCTGGCGTTACCGCCAACCCCAACTCCAGTACATCGATATCGATCAACTCAGCGACGACGAAGCCCGAAGCGGCGGACTCCTCTTGATCGGTTTGCTGTTCGCGCTGGCGTTTCTCGCGACGGGCATTTTCAAAGCGCCCAGCGGTTACGCGCTCAATGCCAGCGTGTCGGTGCGTGCGCAGACTGACACGGGGCTGGAATTGCTGGCCTACCAGATGGACCGAACCGGCGATGACGCGCTGCGCCTAACCCTTTACTGGCGCACAGCACGTTTTTTGCCGGATAACTATCAGGTGCGGCTGTCGTTGCTCAACACCCAGACGCTGGCCGAGACATTGGTCGCTCCAGCACGGAGTCCCGGCGGCTACCCGACGCGCCGCTGGCTCACTAATCTGTATGTTGCGGATCGCTATGAATTCGACGTCCCCAGCGAGGGAATCGACACGCTGGCGGTCGAGGTCTTGACATCGGCTCAAGCGCACCTCACTTTCTTCGCATCAAACGGTTTGACCATCGGCAGCCAGCTGCCAATCGCCATCACCGGGGAATAAACGAACACACGCGCTTGTATTCTTCCGGGGCGAAAGTACAATTAACCGGAAATTCGCTTGCGGAAGGATGTGGATAGAGATGGCCCAGAACGAACAAGCAGACGCTATCGCACGTGCATGGCACTTGCACCGTGAAGGACGGCAAAACGATGCGATCAAGGGATTTGAGGCGGTCTTAAAGGCTGTGCCCGATCACATCGACGCGAATTATGGTTTGGGTCTGGCGCAGCGTGGCGCCGGTACCAAAGAGAGCGCGCTGGAAACCTTTCAGCGCACGGCACGGTTGGTTTCCCGCGAGATGGAAAACAATCCGGTTTCCCGTTTTCAGATGTTGACCCGCATGGTCCAGCAGCGCATCAACGAATTGACCGCGCAGCCGAGCAAATAGGCGATGAACAAACGCGAACGGCTTGAGCGGACGATCGCGGGCGAACCAACGGATCGCGTCCCGGTGTCACTGTGGCGTCACTTTCCCGGTGATGACCAGCGCGCCGCCGATCTCGCCCGCTCAACCGTCGATTTTCAGCGCGCCTACGATTGGGATTTCGTCAAAGTGACGCCTGCCAGCAGCTTCTGCCTGACCGACCTCGGCGTGCAGGATCACTGGGAAGGCTCACTGGAAGGTACGCGCGTCTACACGCGCCATGTTATCCAGAAATCGCTGGATTGGACGAGTTTGCGCCCCTTAGACCCCGCACGTGGCGGTTTGGGGCGGCAGGTGGATTGTCTGCGCCTGATCACGGATGAACTCGGCGAAGAAATCCCGGTCGTGCAGACGGTCTTCAGTCCGCTGGCGCAGGCCAAAAACCTCGCCGGCAAGCAAACGCTGCTCCGGCATATGCGGCTGAACCCAGATCGCGTGCACAGCGGTTTGGCGACCCTCACCGAATCCACGCTGCGATTCATCGATTCACTGCGCCGGCTGCCACTGGCAGGCATTTTCTACGCCATCCAGCACGCCAACTATGACACCCTGTCAGAAGATGAGTACCGGCAGTTTGGGCTGGTCTACGACAAAAAGATCCTCGACGCACTTCCGTCCAAGTGGTGGCTCAACATCACGCACATTCACGGTGACGCGCCGATGTTCAAGTTCGCGCACGAGTACAAAACGCAGGTGATCAACTGGCATGACCGCAAGTGTGAGCCGGATCTCGTCATCGGCAAAACGCTCGTCAACGGCGCGGTTTGCGGCGGACTCGCCCAATGGGAGCATCTCCATCAAGGCACGCCGACCACCGTGCGCGATGCGGCCCGCGAGGCGATTCACCAGACAAACGCCCGCCGCTTTGTGCTGTCGACCGGCTGTGTCGCGCTGATCACGACCCCGCTCTCGAATATTCGCGCAGTGCGTGAGTCAGTCGAAAACGTCTGATGAGCATTCGCGTGATTGCGGGCACTGCCAAAGGTCGCCAACTGAAACTCGTTCCCGGTGACAGTACCCGCCCAATCATGGATCGGGTGAAGGAATCGCTCTTCAATATCATCGGACGCGGCATCATCGATGCGCAGTTCCTTGATCTGTTCGCCGGGACGGGGAGTGTGGGTATCGAAGCCCTCAGCCGAGGGGCAACGCACGCAACTTTCGTGGACCTCGAAAAAAAAGCGATCCAGACGATCAAAGAGAATTTGGCGCTTACGAAATTCACAAATCGTGCGACAATCAGCCATACCGATGCGTTTACGTTTTTACACCAGGGGCCAAAAGTCGTCTATAATTTCGTTTATATCGCGCCGCCACAGTACAAAAATCTCTGGTTACGGACACTGCATCTGCTCGATGAGAGTCCCGCGTGGCTCAACCCTGAGCTGGAAGTTATCGTCCAGATCGATCCAACGGAAGAGCAACCGCTCAACCTCACGCAGCTGGAGACAGTAGATCAACGGCGCTATGGGAATACTCTACTCTTGTTCCTTCATCCCAAAGTGCGAACCGACGCGGAGTCGTTGGAGGAGTAATGTGAGTGGTCGATATGCAGCAGCTTGAGGCTGTGGCTCGTGAGTTCATCAGTCTATTCGATATCAGCGCACCACCGATCCCGATCGAGAAGATTCTTCAATCCCCCCTGCCCGACATGTGGGATGAGGTGGATGTCAGCCAGATGACAGCGCGGCTTGACCTATCGTCGCCGTATTCGCCGCAAATGTCGATGGCCCGCCTGCTGGCGCGCAACATTATTGCGAGTGAATGGGGGAAGCAGCATGGGATCGCTAACCTGGATCAGGATGACACCGCGATCCGGCAGTTCGCGCGCATGTTAGTCATGCCCGCCGACATGATCCTGCAACTGAACCAGACGTCCCGCACACCACAACTGCTTAGTCTGCATTTTGAAGTCCCCGAAGCCGAAGCCAACTTGCGCCTGCAGGAATTGAACGGGGAATAAGCGTCGTTTGGACGTGGCCGGTAATCAGCACAGCAGTCGTTAGTTATGATTGAGACGCGCCCGGGCTAACCGGAGCGCGTCTTCTGTTGTTTGCACTACACCCGTCACCTGCCCTTCGCGAATCGCTTGCAGCAGTTCACCAATCTGCGGGCTGGGCTTGAGGCCGAGCTGCCGCATGAGTTCGCTGCCATTGAGCAGGGTCGGCGGTTCGACATAGCGCTCATATTCTTCAAAGTAGGCGCTAAACAGAGTCTTCGCATTTTCGAGCGTATGTAACCACCGCGCCTGATCGATATTTGGCCCCACTTTACCGAGGTAATCGGCCAGCGTTACGAAAATCACGTCCACGCCCGCCGCGCCCAAGCGCCGCCAGAAGTGGTGAATCTGGAGCGGGGTAAGTTCGCGCGTCCAGACTTCCTCCGACGCGTGATTGCGCGCGATGAGCGTCACCCGTTCGCGTTCTGCCACACTGAAATGCAAATCATTGAGCTTCAACTCAGCAATCAAGGCGCTCGCCTGTTCATGCTGCGGAAAAACAGTGCGCGGCCCTTTGGTCGCTGGCGTAACCGCGCCTTTGCCCACATCATGCAGCAGCGCCGCCAGCAGCAGCAGCGCGCGGTGTGGGCGTTCATCGGGCCACACTTTGGCGAGATGCGCTTCAATCTGCGCCCGGAAGCGGCCAAAACCGACCGCAATCACACCCATGACGAACTGCGCCGTCGCCTGCTCGTTGCGCGTCGGACTCATCGTCCCGAGCATTTCGTCCAGATTATCGACGACGGAGAGCGTATGATTCCATGCATCAAACACATGCGGTGGCGATTGCGCCAGATTATGCAGCGTCAGCAGTTCGGGGAGCACCACGCCCAGCACACCAACCGCATCGGCAATGCGTAACGCGCTCACCGGTTTGGACAGCGCCAGCATCCGCATCAGTTCGTCGCGCACACGTTCCGGTGAGGTTTCCATGAGGCGTGAAGCATTCGCCCGCATGTCTTTGAGCGTCTCCGGTTCAATGTGCAAGCCAAACTGCACGCTCTGGCGCACCGCGCGCATGACGCGAATCGGGTCATCCCATAGCGAAGTCGGGCCGCACCGGCGCAGCGTCTTGTTAAGGAGATCGGGGATGCCCCCGGTCGGGTCGATCACACGCTGCAAGTCGCCCGTGAGATGGACCGCCAGCGCATTGACGGTGAAATCCCGGTCGCGCAGATCGGCCTCAAGATCGTCACCGCGAAGGCCCGCCACATCGAAGATCAGCTTGCCCTCTGGCGTATTGACCAGCGCGCGCCCGACATCGCGTCCGGTATCGAGCGCGTAAAAATCACCCTTCAGACGGTTAGCGATCTTCTTCGCCAACGCGATACCGCTGCCCGCTGTCGCAATATCCACGTCCTTAATCGGGCGGCGCAAGACCGCATCGCGCACCGCCCCACCAACGATATAGGCAGGATCACGTACGTCGTTCAACACTTCAGCCAGATCGAGAACTGTCTCCGACCAGACCAGAATGAGGTCAGACATTGCCCACCGCTCCCGGCTTGACCACGCCGATAAAAGGCAAATTGCGATACTTTTCGTCCAGATCCAATCCATAGCCGAAGACAAACTTATCCTCGATGGCGAACCCGGTGTAATCAATTTTGATGTCAATCGTGCGGCGCGACGGCTTATCCAGCAGCGTACACAAGCGGACGCTGGCGGGTTGACGCGCGCTCATCACTTCCATAACAAATTTCAGCGTATGCCCGCTGTCGATGATATCCTCAACGATCAGCACATGTTTGCCCACAACCTCGGACTTCAAATCCATGTCGATGCGTACGCTGCCCGTCGACATGCGCGCGCCCTTGCCGTAGCTCGACACCGATAGAAAATCAATCTCGTGCGGCACCGTAATCGAACGCATCAGATCGGTGAGGAACATCACCCCACCCTTGAGGATGCAGATCAGCAGGAGATTGTTCGCGCCCGCATAATCGTTCGAAATCTGGTCGCCGAGTTCGTTGACCCGTGCGCTGAGGGTCGCTTCATCAATCAGCACTTCTTGCAGCAAATGATCCAGTGAATAACGCATCCGTCGAATGCCTTCGGTTAGTGTCCAGTCGTATCTTTACCTATTGTCAATTATATCGAATCGGAACACGAGTGGTAGAATGAACGCAGCTTTATACAAATGGTAAGAGTTCGAATCCCTATGAAATCATCAGCCCGTATCATCGTCTCGCAGCCCCGTGACACCGTCCGCGTAACGCTGAGTTCCGGCCAAGTGCTGGAAGGGCCATTGGGCACCACAGTCGAGGCGTTTCTCCATGCCGACCGCGAACTGCACCCCGATCAGTACGCCAGTCCAATCATCGCGGGCGTCTTTGATGCCAAACTACGCGAACTATCGTACTCCGTCAAGCGCGACGGAACCCTCCAACCCGTGCTGCTGTCCACCAGCGACGGTGGGCGCATTTACCGCCGTTCGTTGATTTTACTGCTTGTCACCGCGGTCGAAGAGCTGTTCCCGAACGTCAAGGTCAGCGTGAGCTATGCTGTGCCCGATGGCGGTATGTTCTGTATTCTGCGCAACCGTGAGCCGTTCACAGCCGACGAAGTCACACGGGTGGAAGCGCACATGCGCGAAATCGTCGCCGCCGATGATCCCATCAACAAGAAGATGGTCACACTGGAAGAAGCGGTCGCTCTGTTCCGCGAACGCGGCGACGACGACAAGCTGCGTCTGCTGGAAAGCCGCACGCGCAACGGCCTGATTCTGTACACGCTGCGCAGCCGCTCCGATTACTATTACGGCTACATGCTGCCCTCGACCGGGATTCTTGAAACGTTCAGGTTGCTGCCAACCGAGAGGGGTTTTGTGCTGCAATATCCCCGTCAGGGCAGCCCGAACGCGCTCCAGCCGATGAAAACCTATATCAAGGTCAATCAGGTCTTTCAGGAAGCGGAAGACTGGCTGACCAAGATGAATTTGCAGGATGTGGGCACACTCAACCGGCTGGTGCGCGAAGATCGGGTGCAGGAATTGATCCTCGTGGCCGAAGCGCTGCATGAGCAAAGCATTGCCTACATCGCGCGCACCATCAGCGACCGTTTGCGCGATCAAGGCATGCGCATTGTGCTGATTGCCGGGCCGTCGTCTTCCGGCAAAACGACCTTCTCCAAACGCCTGTCAATTCAACTGCTGGCGCACGGTTTGCGCCCGTTCACGCTCGAAATGGACAACTACTTCGTTGACCGCGAAAAAACACCGCGCGATGAAGAGGGTAACTACGACTTTGAGGCGTTGGAAACCCTCAACCTGCCGCTGCTCAACGAGCAGTTCGCCGCACTCATCGCCGGACAGAAGATCATCAGCCCGCGCTTCGACTTCCTGACGGGCAAAAGTCAACCAGATCGTCCCAGTCAACTGCGAGACAACCAGATCATCATTGCCGAGGGGATTCACGGCCTGAATCCGCGACTGCTAACGGAAGTACCGCCGGAGAAGATCTATCGCATATACGTCTCAGCCCTCACCCAGTTGAACATCGACTTTCATAACCGGGTGCCGACCACCGATGTGCGTTTGCTGCGCCGGATTGCCCGCGATGCGGCGCGACGTGGCTACAGCGCCACCGACACGATTCAGCGCTGGGAGAGCGTGCGGCGTGGCGAAAAGAAGAACATCTTCCCATTTCAGGAGAACGCCGATGTGATGTTCAATTCGGCGCTGGCCTACGAACTGGCGGCGCTGCGTCCGCTGGTCGAGCCGCTGCTGCTGCAAGTTGAACCGGGCACGCCGCCCCACATCGAAGCCAACCGTTTACTGTCGTTTTTGCGCTGGGTGCAGCCGTTCACCGAAACGCAGGAAGCGCGCATCCCGGATACGTCGCTGCTGCGCGAATTCATCGGCGGTTCAATCCTGGATACTTATCACCCCGACGCTCAGGACTTCTAAGTGCTCGATCCCGTAATTCCTGCCAGATCAATTGTAGGGGCGCACCTGTGTGTGCGCCCTGAGAAGGGCAGACACATAGGTCTGCCCCTACGATTTGAAAACCTTGTCGGATGGAGCACTGAGCGTAGTTACTCGTCATGACCTGCTCTGTAGAGACGCCATAGATCCCATCTCGACGGAGCGGGTCGCCTGCCTATTTGGAGCGAACCCAGCCTGAAAGCGGCACAAGCCGCAGCTCCTCTACATTTTTCACAATTATTCACGACCAAATTCATGCTTCTATACCAATTTTTGTCTTACAATTCTTCTAGGGATCATTTATTTTCCGTTGTCAACTCGTTAGAGAATTCAAATGGCACATAAGCTGGCAATCGACTTTGGCACAACCAACAGTGTGATTGCGCGATGGAATGAAGCAGTTGGAGCGCCCGAAGTCGTCACAATACCGAAGATCGGCGTGGCGGGCGATGACGAGTTTCCGCCGGTAGTTCCTTCGCTCATCTATATTCGGAACGGCGGAACGGGCGCGGTGACGCTGGGACAGCAGGTTCGCGATCAGGGTTTGGATTTGCAGAAAGACAATCGCCTGTTTCGCAACTTCAAGCGCGGGATCGTTTCAACACCTGCGCCGGAAGCACGCACCATCGATGGCCAAGCGTGGGGTGATCATGACGCAGGTAAAGCCTTCGTCCACAGTGTGCTCGGGGCGCTGCCGTTCAAAATTGATGACATCGACCAGTTAGTGCTCACCGCGCCCGTCGCCTCCTTTGAAGGTTATCTGGCGTGGCTCAACAACATGTTTGACGAGGTTACGCAGAACAGAATTCACATCGTCGACGAATCGACGGCGGCGGCGCTCGGCTACGCGGTGACCAAACCCGGCGCAATCGTGCTGGTCTTCGACTTCGGGGGCGGCACGTTGGATATCTCGTTGGTGGAACTACCCGAAAGCCGCCAAAAGACGGGCGGCATCCTTAAACTGCTGCGGCGCAGTAGTACCGCCCAGCACACGGCCCGCGTGATCGCAAAGGCCGGCCGCATCATCGGCGGCAGCGATGTGGATCAGTGGATGGTGGCGGATGTACTTCAAAAGACGGGCGTGTCGATCAAGGCGCTCGGCAAGGATTACCCACTGCTGCTCACCCGCTGCGAAACCGCGAAGATCGCGCTCTCGACATTGGAGAACGTCAGCATTCTGTTTGAAGCCGAAGGCCAACCCTACAGCATCACCTACACACGCCAAGACCTCGAAACGCTGCTGGAAGCGAACGGTTTTTACACGGCACTCCGCCGCGTCGTCGACAAGGTGATGCACGTAGCCCGTCAACGCGGAATCTTTAAAGAAGATATTCACTATGTGCTGCTGGTCGGTGGCACCTCGTTGATGCCCTCGGTGCAGCAAACGCTCAAAACCTACTTCACCGACACGGCCGTGCGCGCCGATAAGCCCTTCACCGCCGTCGCGGAAGGCGCGCTGCAAGTGGCGGCAGGCTATGGTCTGGAAGATTATCTCGTCCACAGCTACGGCATCCGCCACCTTGACGAGTCGACCAACACGCACATCTACGACGAAATCATTCCGATGGGCAGTCGCTACCCGACCGAAACGCCCGTTGAGGTCATGCTCGGCGCAGCGCACGCCAACCAACGCGATGTCGAATTCGTCATCGGCGAAATTAACACCGACTCGGTCGCTATGATCGAAGTCAAATACGAGGACGGTCAAGCGGTCTTCGTCGCGCAGGCCAATACGCAAGGGCAGCAGATCATCCCACTGAACCCCGACTCCAAAACACTGGCTGCCCTCATCCCACCGGGACAACCGGGGACTGATCGTCTGCGGGCAGAATTCAGCATCGACGCACGCCGTCAGCTCCGGCTCACAGTCACCGATTTGCAGAGTAATCAGATGCTGTTACAGGATGTTGTGGTAGTCACACTGCATTAGGAAGAAGTTAGACATGACGACCCAGATCACGGGGCGTGAACCGCGCCTCTCCCTGCAAATCGGCAAACACGGCGAACACCGGCTCTCGCTGCGTAAACTGGCAAGTATGTTGAATATACTGCCGCCGGATGCCGTGTCTTTGCCCGCGCTCGAAGAAATGCTGCGCAATGAAGAGTTCTTCGTGCGCTACAACGCCGCACAGCTGCTCGGTCGGCGGGGTGACCGCGAAGCGCGCCTGATCGTGCAGAATGCGCTCACCACCGGTGAAGCGCCGACCCGTGCCAGCGTCGCCCGGCATCTGTATGGTTTCTCGTGGTACTCGTCCGAGCCACTCCTGCGGCAGGCGCTCAAAGACCGCGACCCGCGCGTGCGCGAAGCGGCGATCTACGCGCTGTGCGATCTGCGCGAACTCAACGCCTACCAGTTGATGACCTCCGTCCTCAAAGCCGAAGGCGATGACGTGAAAATGGCGGCGGCGTGGGGTCTGCGCAATAGTCAAGACCCGGCGGCCGTGCCGGTACTTGATGCGGTACTGACGGCGGAAGATCCCGAAGTGCGCATCAAGGGGTTGGAAGCGCTCGGCCAGAATGATACGCCGGAGGCGATGCCCGTCGTCCGGCAAGCGATGAACGACCCCGATCCCGATGTGAAATATGCGGCGACGCTCAGTTTGCTGGAATTGGCGGGCGAAGCGTGGCTGCACGAACTCTCCGGGATCATCGGGCGTACCCACGGTGTGACCCGTCAGCAGGTGCTGCGCGGTTTCTTCCACGCCACCAACTACCTCAAAATCGATGTAGCGAAAACGAAATCGGCGGATTTGCTGATTGATGCGCTGGAAACTGCCCTGCTGGACGAGCTAGAAGACGTGCGCATGGCGTGCGCGTGGCCGCTGGCGTGGATGCGCCACGAGCGCACGCCGCAAGTCCTCAAACGCGCGTATCTGCTGGAAGAGAGTGATGATGTCAAGGCGCATATCGTGCGCGTGGCGTCCAGCCTGATGTCAGAAGCGGGCGAGGAAATCCTGCAAGACGCGCTCAAGCGCAGCGGGCGTGTGCGGCAGGTCGCCGATCAGATCATGCAGGATCGCGGCAACCGTCCGCCGATCAAATACGACACCGGCACACTCCAAGCGCGGGCGGGGGCGTGAACATCGCCGGAGGCTTTGAGCCTCCGGCAGAAACACCCTACACGTGATGATGCACCTGTAAACTGCGCACCTTGAGCGGTTTCTTGCGCAGCGCGCGAATGCCCTGCACCACCGCCTGCGCCGCGCTCATCGTCGTGATGATCGGCACACCGTACAAATGCGCAGTGCCGCGAATCAGCGCGCCATCGTAGTGGGCCTGACCGCCGCGCGGCGTGTTGATGATCAAGTCGATTTTCCCAGCGCGGATCAAATCCACGACGTGTGGCGACCCATCGCTCACTTTGTTCACCTGCTCGACCGGCAAGCCCAACTCACTAAGATAATCGGACGTGCCGCTCGTCCCGATCAGCTTAAAGCCCATGCCGTGCAAGTCGCGCGCGATCTTCATCACCGCCCCGCGATCATACGGGTTGACACTGATGAATACCGTCCCGCTCATCGGTAGACGTGTGCTGGCGGCCAATTCCGCTTTGGCGAAGGCGTGCCCGAAGCTCGACGCATGCCCCATCACCTCGCCCGTCGACCGCATTTCGGGGCCGAGTCGGGCATCCACACCGGGGAACTTCTGAAACGGCAGCACGGCCTCCTTGACGAAGAAGCCATCGACTTCCGGTTCTTCTTCAAAGCCGAGATCCGCCAGCGTCTTCCCGGCGGCGATCTGCGCGGCGTAGCTCGCGAGCGGAACACCTGTCGCCTTGCTGACGAACGGCACCGTGCGACTGGAACGCGGGTTGACTTCCAGCACGTAGACAATTTCGTCCTTGATGGCGAACTGAATGTTGAACAGTCCCTTCACGCCCATCGCGAGGCCAATTTCCTCGGTGTATTCGCGAATGATTTCGACGTGATACTGGCTGATCTTGTAGGGGGGCAGCACGCATGCTGAATCGCCGCTGTGAATGCCCGCCTCCTCGATGTGCTGCATGATGCCGCCGATGGTGACCTGTGCGCCGTCGCAGAGCGCGTCCACGTCAATTTCGAACGCATCATCGAGAAACTGGTCGATCAGCACGGGGTGCCCCGTCCACTGGATATGCTCGTCAATCCAGCGGCTGAGCATGTCGTCGTCAAACACAATCGCCATGCCGCGCCCGCCGAGGACGTAGCTCGGACGGATGAGCACCGGATAGCCGATCTTGTGCGCGACGGCGAGGGCTTCTTCGCGGTTCATCGCCGTATCACCGGGCGGCTGTGGGATATCCAACTGCGCCATGAGCGCATTAAAGCGCTTGCGATCTTCCGCGAGATCAATGGTATCGACGGACGTTCCCCAGATCGGCGCGCCGGACTCAGAGAGCGCGCGGGCAATATTGAGCGGCGTCTGCCCGCCGAACTGCACCAGCACGCCATCGGGCTGTTCCCGGTCGATGATGTTCATCACATCCTCAAAGGTCAGCGGCTCGAAATACAGGCGATCCGCCGTGTCGTAGTCCGTGCTGACCGTTTCCGGGTTGCAGTTGACTATGATCGTCTCGTAGCCCAACTCCTTGAGCGCGAAACAGGCGTGCACGCAGCAGTAATCGAACTCGATGCCCTGCCCAATGCGATTCGGTCCGCCGCCGAGGATCATCACCTTCTTCTTATCGGTCGGGAAGGCTTCGTCGTCTTCCTCGTAGGTCGAATACAGATAAGGTGTGTGCGCTTCGAATTCCGCCGCGCACGTATCCACGCGGTAGTAACTGGGGATGACGCCCGCCGCCTTACGCGCCGAGCGGATTGTCAACGGCGGCGTGTGCAGAATCTGCGCGAGATGCGCGTCGCTGAACCCATTGCGCTTGAGCTGGAGCCAGTCGACCGGGCTGAGCTGCTCGACGGTGCGCTCGCTGATTTGATCGCGCAGTACGTCAATTTCGGCCAACTGCGCGACGAACCAGCTATCGAAACCGGTCTTTTCCGCCACTTCGACGGGCGTCACCCCCTGACTGAGCGCGGCGGCCACCTGAAACAGGCGCTGCGCGGTGGGCAGCTTCAGCGCCTCGGCGGCAGTCTGCGGCAGCGTGTAGCCAAAGCCGAGCATACCAATATCGAGCGACCGGATGCCTTTTTGCAGCGCTTCGGGGAACGTGCGGCCAATCGCCATGACCTCGCCGATGGCTTTCATCTGCGGGCCGAGGGTTTGATCCGCGCCGGGGAACTTGGCAAAGTCCCAGCGGGGAATCTTCACCACAATATAGTCGAGCGACGGTTCAAAGCTGGCCGGCGTGACGCGGGTGATGTCGTTCGGGATTTCGTCGAGTGTGTAGCCAACCGCCAGCAGCGCCGCGATTTTGGCAATCGGGAAGCCCGTCGCCTTGCTGGCCAGCGCCGACGAGCGCGATACGCGTGGGTTCATCTCGATCACATAGACCTGACCGTCGATGGGATTGACGGCGAACTGCACATTCGCGCCGCCCGTCGCCAGCCCGACCTTATCGAGCACGATGCGCGCCATATTGCGCAGGCGCTGCAATTCTTTGTCGGTGAGCGTTTGCGCGGGCGCAACGGTGATGCTGTCGCCCGTATGCACGCCCATCGGGTCGAGATTCTCAATCGTGCACACGACGACGAAATTGCCGGCCACATCGCGCATGACTTCCAGTTCGTATTCTTTCCAGCCGAGCACGCTCTTTTCGATCAAGACCTGCCCCACCGGGCTGAGCTTGATCCCGCGTTCGGAGATTTCCCGGAGCTGCGCTTCATCGAAGGCCACGCCGCCGCCCGAACCACCGAGCGTGAACGATGGGCGGACGAGGCACGGGTAGTTGAGCGTTTCCGCCGCGGCCAGCGCTTCGTCGACTGTGCTGACGATCTCGCTCGGCGGGCAGCTTAAGCCGACTTCGACCATCGCCTGCTTGAACAACTGGCGATCTTCCGCGAGGTCGATGCTTTCCAGCACTGCGCCGATCAGTTCGACGTTGTACTTGGCGAGGATGCCGCTCTCCGCCAGCGTCTTCGAGAGATTGAGCGCGGTCTGGCCGCCAACCGTCGGCAGGAGCACATCGGGCTGTTCCGCCTCGATGATGCGTTCGAGGATTTCCGGCGTGAGCGGCTCGACGTAGGTCGCGTCGGCAAATTCGGGATCGGTCATGATGGTCGCGGGGTTGGAATTGACCAACACCACGCGGTAACCCTGCGCGCGCAGCACCTTGCACGCCTGCACGCCGGAATAGTCAAATTCGCAGCCCTGCCCGATGACAATGGGGCCAGAGCCGATGATCAGAATGGTGTTGATGTCAGTTCGTTTTGGCATAAGCTCACTTCGTAAACGCGCTCTGGAACTCTTCGATCAGAAACCAGACCGCAATAGCTGCCGTGATGAAGAACACGCACGCCCCACCAAACACCACAGTGATGGTGAGCTGCGGGTGTTGTCGAAACCAGTGCCGGCTAGACCAACCGCCGCCGATGAGCACCACCGTCCCAACGAGCAGCAGCAGAATCGTTCCATCAGGGAGCGTCGGTCCAGCGGAGGTCATACACTGACCGCGCCTTTGACCCGATTCACGAACTCGTCAAACAGATAGAGCGAGTCGTGCGGGCCGGGCGCAGCCTCCGGGTGATATTGCACGCTGAACGCGCCCATTTCGACATGGCGCAGGCCTTCAATCGTGTTGTCGTTCAGGTTAATGTGCGTGACTTCTGCGCCGCCCAGGTCGCTGTCCGCGGTGACCGCAAAGCCGTGATTGTGCGAACTAATCTCGATCACGCCTGTGAGCAGATTTTTCACAGGTTGGTTGCCGCCGCGATGCCCGAAGCGCATCTTTTCGGTCTGGCCGCCGAGCGCCAGCGCCAATATCTGATGTCCCAGGCAGATGCCGAAGATCGGCACTTTGCCGAGCAGATTGCGCGTGTTGTCAATCATGCTCGTGACGGCGGCGGGATCGCCGGGGCCGTTGCTCAGAAATACGCCCGCCGGGTTCAGCGCCAGCACAGCGTTCGCGGGCGTGGTCGCCGGGACGACGGTCACGCGCAGACCACGGTCAGTCATCATGCGCAGAATGTTCTTCTTGATGCCCGTGTCATAGGCGACGATCAGCGCGCCATTCGGATCATACGGGTGATTGACGTACCAACCGGGATCACTTTTCTGCGTCCAGTTGTACGGTTCGGCGCACGTCACATCGTCGACCAGATTCCAGCCGGACATATCCGGCGACTGCCGCGCAATCTCGACCAGCGCCGCCGCGTCTTCCGCCGCCTCGCCGTGGGCGATGGCCGCGCGCATCACGCCCTTTTCGCGGATGTGCCGCACAAGCGCCCGCGTCGCCACGTCGGAGATGCCGATCACGCCGTGTTCACGCAGATAGCCATCGAGGTCGCGCTGCGACCGCCAGTTGCTCACCACGGGGGAGAGTGCTCGCACCACGAAACCGGACACCCACACTTTATCCGACTCCACGTCCTGCGGGTTGATACCCGTGTTGCCGACATGCGGCACTGTCAGCGTGACAATCTGTTTGTGATAGGAGGGATCGGTTAATATTTCCTGATACCCGGTCATCGACGTGTTGAAGACGAGTTCCCCCGTCTGCACCCCATCCGCGCCGAAGCCCGTTCCGGCGAACGTCCGCCCGTCTTCCAGTGCGATCAATGCTTTCATACATAGTCCCCGATGTCATCGTAGGGACGAGGCATGCCTCGTCCTCTTTCACCTTCTCTACAAAAGGACGAGGCATGCCTCGTCCCTACAAATATCTCTAACTACGGTAGTGCCCGTTGATCGACACATAATCGTGGCTGAGGTCGCAGGTCCACACCTTAATGGCGTTGCCCGGCGCCAAACCACAGTCAAGATCGACCCGAATTTCGGCTTGCTGCATGATGGCCGTCGCAGCTTCCTCGCTGTAACCCGTCGGCTCACCGTGGGCAATCAATTGGACGGCGTCGCCCCCCTTGAGCGGTGCAATCGAAAGGCTGAGCTGGCCGGCATCGAGCGTCACACCCGCGCGTCCCGCCGCCGCAAGGATGCGTCCCCAGTTGGCGTCCGCGCCGTAGAACGCGGTCTTGACCAGCGGTGAGGTGGCAATCGTGTTACCGATTTTACGGGCATCATCTTTGCTCTGCGTGCCGCTCACCGTGATCTGAATGAACTTGGTCGCGCCTTCGCCATCCCGCACAATTTCGCGCGCCAGCAGTTCGCAGGCCGCGCCGAGCATGATCTCGAATTGTTCCAGCGCGGCGGGGTTATCGACCGTCACGCCGCTCGCGCCATTCGCCAGCACGAGCACGGTGTCGTTGGTACTCGTATCACCGTCCACCGCAATCGCGTTGAACGTTCCCTCGTTGACACGCTTGAGCACGGTGTCGAGGTCGGTCTGGCTGATGGCCACATCGGTGACAAGCACGCTGAGCATGGTCGCCATGTTCGGCGCAATCATCCCCGCCCCCTTGGCAATGCCGCTCAAATGGACTTCGCGCCCGTTGACTGGGAAGACGAAATGCACCGCCTTGGGGCGTGTATCCGTCGTCATGATGCCTTTGGCGGCGCTCTCCCAATCATCACCAAGCGCATCCGCCGCCAGTTCGACGCCGCGTGCGATCTTCTCCATCGGGAGCTGCGTGCCAATCACGCCCGTGGACATCACCAGCACTGAGTCGGCGGGGATGCCGAGCTTAGCGGCGGTGAGCTGCGCCATCTGATGCGCGTTCTCAATCCCTGACTGCCCCGTGCAGGCGTTCGCGCACTTGGTATTGATGGCGACCGCGCGCATCCCGGTTGAATTCGCGGCTAACTTCTCCATATCGACCAGTACCGGCGCAGCTTTTACTTGATTGGTGGTGAACACACCGGCCGTCACGCACGGCGACTCGCTGACAATCAGCGTGAAATCGAGCGCGCCGTCCGGTTTCAACCCGGCGCTCACTCCTGCTACTTTGAAGCCCATCACCGTCGAGTTCCGATCTCCCACTGCTTCTCCCCTTTTTGTGCAAGATTTCACAAAATCACGATCAGAGAATAGAATAAAGCTATGTGCGGTTCAGTCTTCAGAAAGGACGTCCTCATGAAACACGAAAGAAGACTCCTCACCTGCCTGTTCCTTCTCTTGTTGATCGGTGGTATCGCTCGCCCGATCTACGCGCAAACCGAGATACTCTCTCAGCTTGGGCGCACCTTGGATGGTACTATTTCCGTGCAGTTACCCGCCGGTTGGATGACCCAAGATACGGCAACTTCCATTTTTACCTCAGCTTTCGCTTTTGGCGACAGCGCCGCTTCGCTGCAAGAACTGCTCGGAACGCTCACCGGCGGCGAAAGTGCACTGACCACGCCGCACAGCAACGGTTTGATCGGCATTGTCGATACCCGCCTGACGAGCGGACTGTCGACCCAGGTGGCGATCACCTCGCTGCTGCAAGGCATCATTCAGGATTTGACAGCGCAAGGGGCGCGTGTTCTCGAACAGCAATCGGCCATGCTCGGCGGTCAATACCCGGCGTCGCTGATCGTAGTCGAAATTACCGCCCGCAGCGCCAAAGGTTTTGTCGGCGTCTTCGAGACGCCCCTCGGCATCGCCGAAGTGAGTCTGGGTGCTGTGCCACAGCGCAACTTCGACAGCCTGCGCCCACAGCTGGAAGCGATCCTCAACACCATCCGCCTTCCGGCAGAAGAAACGACGGCCATCCAACCCCCGGCGGTCGAGCCGAATCCGCCAGCAGAACCCATCAACCAAGCGGGCGGACTCGTTCGCAGCCCCAATGATCAGTTTTCGGTGAGCCTGTCTGACGACTGGATGAGCCACAGCCTGCAGCTCGAAGGTTTTAATGATGTGGTCGCCTTCGGCAGCACGCAAGCCGCCGCCAATGCGATTAGCACGCTGATCACAGAGGGGACGGGGATCGAGACCTTCACAGGCATTGGCGGTTTGATCGGCGTCGTTGACAGCGCGCAGCTGGACGCCGCCCAGGTGAGTGAAGCGTCGATCGCGCCGCTCATGCAGCAGTTGCTCGGCAGCATCGAGACGGGCGATGTGCAGGTGATCGAACAGCCAGCCGATCACACCTTTGGCGGCGTGTATCCCGGTCAATTGGCGCTGACGAACATTGGCTATCTCGGCGTATTGTTCGCCAATCAGCAGTTCGTCATCGTGCTGGTCGTGACCGACGCACTCAACGCCCAGCAAGCGGAAATGCTGGCAATTATGGAGACGATCCGCGTACCGGCGGCCGCCGGTGGCAGTGTCGTGCCTGTCACGGGCGAGACAGTCACCGTGCGCGCCGCGCAAGCTAGCCTGTCGCTGGAATTGCCAGATAGCTGGGTCACACTCGACTTTGTGGCCGCGAACGATGCTTTCGCCTTCGGCGACAGTGACACCGCCGCGCAAACCCGGCTCGCTTCGGCTTACCCTCAACTGGCGGAAAGCGGAGCTATCAGCGGGCTTGGCGGTTTGATCCTGCTGTACGATGCGGCGGCGGTCAACGTCGATTCCGCGCAGCCTAATCTGACTGCCCTGATGGATCAGGTCGTGAGCGGGCTGGAAGGTCAGGGTTACCGCATTATTGAAGCCGCCCAAGCTGTGACCATCGGCGGCAGCAACGGCTTGGTCGTGCAAATTGCGGGCACGGAACAGGGCTATCTCGCGCTCGTGCTGTTTGGCGACCAACTCGCCTACATCACAGCGACGGGCACGCCGAACAATTTCGCGCAGAACGACATGCTGCTGCTCGGCATCCTCCAATCGATCCACGTCCCGGCCGCAGCGGAAAGCGGCGGCTTGGGTGGTCTGGGCGGACTGGGCAGTAACACGACGCCCACGCCCCCCGGATTGGGCGGGCTGGGTGGAAGCTAAGCACCTGTGGGGCGCAGAGATCCTCTGCGCCCGCCCCTGTTCCCCTATACTCACCTTTAGGCTTGCTCCGCGAGCATGCTGGTGAGGCGTTCGACCAGGCGATCCACATGCTGCTTAGTGGCGATGAGCGGCGGCACGAACCGAATCGTATTCACGCCCGCACTCACCATGAGCAGACCGTGTTCATAGCCGGCTTCAACCACTGGAGTTACGTCAGTCGTTAATTCCAGGCCGACCATCAAACCACGTCCGCGCACTTCTTTGATGAGCGGGCTATTGATTTCGCTCAGACGATCGCGCAGGTATTCGCCCGTCTCGCTGACCTGCGCCAGAAATTCGGGCTGGCTGATGCGTTCCAGCACGTATTTGGCGACGCCTGTCACGAACGGGTTGCCAGCAAAAGTCGAGCCATGATCGCCGGGATGAATGTGCGCCGCGACCGCTTCAGTTGTGAGGATCGCACCAATCGGCAGGCCACCCGCCAGCGGCTTGGCCAGCGTCATGATATCGGGTGTGATACCGCTCTGGGTATGCGCCCATAAATCACCCGTGCGTCCCATGCCGCACTGCACCTCATCGAACACCAGCACCGCGCCATATTGATCGCACAGGCGGCGCAGCGTCGCGAGGAATTCCGGCGCCGCGTCATAGATGCCGCCTTCGCCCTGCAGCGGCTCGACAAACACGGCGCAGGTTTGGGCGCTAATGGCCGCTTCCGCCGAGGCAATATCGTTGAATTCGGCCAGTACGGCGTCGGGCATCAGCGGCTGGAAGGCCTTCTGATACTTCTCTTTCGGCGTGAGCGCCAACGACCCCATGGTACGCCCATGAAAAGCATGGCTGAAGTGGACGATCTGCGTTTTGCCGGGAACACCGCTGTCCGCCGCGACTTTACGCGCAAACTTAATCGCGCCTTCGTTGGCTTCTGTGCCACTGTTGGTGAAGAACACCCGGTCGGCAAACGACTTCGCGCACAGCAGCGTGGCCAGTTCCGCCTGCGGCACGGTGTAGTACAGGTTACTCGTGTGAATCAAGCCCGTCGCAGCTTTTTGGATCTCCGCGGTGAGGCCGGGATCGCTGTAGCCGAGCGCGTTGACCGCGATGCCCGCGACCCAATCGTCGTAGCTCTTGCCAGTGCTGTCGTGCAGCGTCATCCCCTCCCCACCGACCAACACGAACGGCGGGCGCTTGTACGACTGAACAATGTGCGTGTTTTCCAGTTCAATGATCGGATGAACCACCCCTCTTACCCTCTTTCTGCTGATTGCTGCTTGATAAATTCGGTCCAATGCAACTGTTGTTCCACCCACGCGGGCACATCTCTGCCCAATTCGATCCAGCCGTTGTTCGCTTCATAACGGATGGTCGCTAAACACCAACCTAGAATTTTCTCCGCCGTGTCTGCGGCGACCTTGCCCGAAAACAAGACGTGCAGCACCAATTTGCGGCTGTACTCTGAATCGCGCACGAGCGCGTTGTACATCAGGTGATGCAGCTCATGGCAATTCGCGCACAGCTGGATTGTCACCCGGTTTTCGCCGTGCATCGCGACATCCCACAGGTGATGCCGGTGCGAGGCCGGATAGCCACACGCCGAACACGCGGTCACCCGTTCGCGATAAGTCGGGCGGCGGCGCACCTTAGAGCGGCGGTACTTCTGCAACCGGTAGAAGTCCAACCAGTGATCGAGTACGGCCTCGGCGTCTTCGCTGTCGTCCGCGAACACCTTTTCGAACGACTCGACGATCTCGCCCGCCTGCTTCTCGCGGTACAGCTCGCGGATCAATTGGTAAAGGGCTTGCTTACGTTCCTCAGACACGTTCGCGACTTTCTACTCAACTCGCCTGCTAAACCTCACCCCCAGCCCCTCTCCTAAAGGAGAGGGGAGTCGAGCGCAGCGCGACAGGGGGAGGCTAAGTCGTTTCCGTGAACACCGTCCCGCCGCCGCGGGCGAGTCCTGCCAGATTGGTAATCACGGTCTGCTCGACACCTTCGGCCAGCGCTTCCAGCGCCGTCTTGACCTTCGGGATCATGCCGCCGAAGATGGTCCCATCCGCAATCAGATCGCCTACTCGCTGCGGCGTCAACTGCGGAATAACCGCGCCGTCCCTGAGCACGCCTTCGACGTTGCTCACAAACACGAGGCGATCGGCTTCCAGTGCCGCCGCGACCGCCCCGGCGACGTGATCGGCATTAACGTTGAAATTATTGTCTTCGCCCAAACAAATTGGCGCGATGACCGGAATGATCCCCTGATCAAGGTAATCGATCAGCAGATCGACGCGCACGGCGGTGACTTCGCCCGTAAAGCCCATATCGACGGACTCGTGAAACAGCTTCTGCGCGCTGACCAGGCCTCCATCTACGCCGCTCAGCCCAACCGCGTCGATGCCCGCGTTGACGAGCGTCCGCACGATGCGCTTGTTGACTGTGCCGCACAGCACCATTTCTACCAGTGCCAGCGATTCAGCGTCGGTGATGCGCAGCCCGTCGACATAGCGCGGCTCAATGCCGAGGCGGGTTTGCAGCGCCGTGATCTCTTTGCCGCCGCCGTGCACAATGGCGATCGGATCATCGATATCCTTCAACGTGGCGGCCAGTTCCGCGAGAAAATCCGGGCTGTCCAGTTCGTGACCACTGATCTTAATGACAATCGGTGCAGGCATTGTGATCTCCTAAAGCAGCGCGGTGGTTTCGTCGTAACCGTACATCAGATTGAAGCACTGCACCGCCTGTCCCGCCGCGCCCTTGCGCAGATTATCAGTCACGCTCGTGATGTGGACATAGCGATCCGTGTTCGGTGTGACGCTGATGGCGGCCTTGTTGGTCTTGACGACATGCTTCAGCGTCGCCAGTTGGCCTTTGGACAGCACATCGACCAGCGGCTCAGTAGCGTAAGTCTGCTCGTACAAGGCTTGGACTTCGGCGCTGGTGTGACCGGGCGCGAGTTCGACGTAGATGCTCGCCATCAAGCCGCGATCCACAGGGAGCAGGTGGGGGGTGAAGATCAGCAGCCCGGCATCCGGATTGATTTTCTTCATCTCCTGCTCAATTTCCCCGACATGGCGGTGGGCCCGCCCGACGCCGTAGGGCGAGAAATTGCCGTAGACTTCGACAAAGTGCGTGTTCGGCTTCGGTTCACGCCCCGCGCCGCTCACGCCCGATTTGGCGTCCACAATGATCGGACGCTCGTTGACCAGCCAGTTGGCGCGCAGCAGCGGGTAGAGGCCGAGGAGTGTGGTCGTCGGGTAGCAGCCCGGCGCGGCGATGCGGTCAACACCCCGCAGGTCATCACGGTTGAATTCGGGTAAGCCGTAGGGCGTCGGCAGCAGTTCCGGGTGCGGGTGTGGGTGGCTGTACCACTGCTGGTACAGTTCGGGCGTATCGAGACGCAGATCGGCGGACAAGTCGATTACGCGGACATTGTGGGCTTCAGCTTTCTTCGCCATCTGCGCGGAGACACCGTGCGGCAGAGCCAGAAACACGGCGTCGACGCTTTCGATCGGCGCATCATCTGGCTTGATGTAGCGCAGGTTCGTAAACGGGACAGGATCGCCAGCGTACGTCCCTGAGGTGGCGAAGACCAGTTCCACACACGGATGGTGCGACAGGATTTCGACCGCGTCCTGCCCCGCGTACCCCGATGCGCCATACACCCCGACGCGCACATGCTGCTGCTGCATCTGTTTCCCCTTCTGCTCTGGTTCTAGCGGACGCAATCCAACGCGCCCCGACGATGAATTTGTGCGCTATGCATAAAAAATCCCCCTGCCTCGCGGATGAGGTCAGGGGGATTGCTTGGCTTCGCGGTCGTGTCTCGTTACGCCTAACGCAAAAATCCCTGCGTGACCTCATTGGTCTGCGGGCTGCGACGGCGACGACGGATTTCGGGTAACGAGACGCTGTACATTGTTCACCTTACTGGTTTCGAGAAAAATATAACTTAATCCTCCCCCAATGTCAACATGGCATTCCCGACGAAAATCTGCTCCACCGGACGCTTGATGGTACACTGTGGGAGCGATTGCAGAAATGTTTATTGATAGGAGTTCTGATGCATAAACGATGGTTAATTCTCTTCATACTGCTCCTCGTGATGGTCGCCCAAGTCAGCGCCCAAGCCGATCCTGTGCCGCTCGACTTAGTAGTCGATGATTTTGAGACGGGTCTGCCCCACATAGCCGACAGCTCCGGGACCGCCATCGGCTTTGTACCCTGGGGCAGTGAACCGGGCAATGTGGTGCTGTCCGCCCGGCAAATCGTCGGCGCGTCCACCTATGCCCTGCCCGGCACTACGACCCCCGCCAACACCGTGCTGACCCTCGACTATGACATTGGCAGTTGGGGCGGCTTCACGCACGCTTTTGCCGATGGCACAACGTGGACGAGCATGGACTGGACGGCCTACAATGCCCTCAGTTTCTGGGTATTCGGCAGTAACAGCGGCGGCCAAATTCAGTTTGATCTGTTCGACAACCGCAGCGCCACCCTCCCCGGCGACACCGCTGAACGCTATTTCTACCGCATCGACGATGACTACAGCGGTTGGCGGCAGATCACCATTCCGTTTGAGCTGTTCCGCCGCCGTACCGACTTTCAGCCCTCTGGCGCACCCAACGACGGATTAGGTTTGGACGCGGTATCCGGCTACGCCGTTGGACTGCCCACGGGTACAGGAACTGTTCTGCTCGATCAAGTCGGTGTGACCACCATTGACGGCGACGCGCTGATCGTCTGGCAAGGCGCAGAAGTGATCATCGCCGCCCCAGAACCTGAACTTAATCTGGAGGAAGAGAACTTGTGGAATTCACGGGAATGGACACTGCTCTGGTCGGATGAATTCGATGGCGCGGCTGGCACGCCGGTCGATACGACCAAATGGACCGCCGATCTCGGTGGAAATGGATGGGGCAACAACGAATGGGAGTACTACACCGATCGTGTCGAGAATGCGGCGCTGGACGGCGACGGCAACCTCGCCATCGTTGCCCGCGAGGAAACGCTCGACGGTACGACCTGCCATTACGGCACATGCCTGTACACCTCCGCACGGCTGATCACCAATGACAAGTTCGAGTTTACCTATGGCCGCGTCGAAGCACGCATCAAACTTCCGTTCGGACAAGGTATTTGGCCAGCGTTCTGGATGCTCGGCGGGGATTTTGAAACGCTCGGTTGGCCGGACACCGGCGAACTCGACATCATGGAATATATCGGGCGCGAACCGAACACGATCTACGGCACGGTGCACGGTCCCGGCTATTCCGGCGCGAACGGCATTGGCAGCTCGGTGCGTTCCGACACACCTTATGCCGACGATTTCCACGTTTACGCCATTGAATGGGATGAAGACGCGATCCGCTGGTACGTGGACGGCGAACTGTTTCACATGCTCACGCCCGCTGATGTGCGCGGCAACCCGTGGGTCTTCGATCACGACTTCTTCATCCTGCTCAACCTCGCGGTGGGCGGCAACTGGCCGGGCTATCCCGACGAAACGACGCAGTTCCCGCAGACCATGCTGGTCGATTACGTGCGCGTGTATCAACTGGCAGGGCAATAACGTCGCTGTAGGGGCATGGCATGCCATGCCCCTACCTCCCCTTACGAAGCGGAGGCGCACGCCCTGAGCATCAGCCGCAGGTTGTAGTTCAGCATATTCTCCATCTCCCACGCGATCTCCATGCGCGGCAAGATATCATGGTGATAGCGCAGCGTGGTGTACAGCGGCGCGATGATCTCACATGCTCGGTACAGCTCAGCACTGCCCGCCGCCGCCCATTCACTGAGGTACGCCTGCACCAAGCGGTCTTTAGCGCCGGGTTCGTTCGGCAGATCCGCCGCGATTTCGGAGAGAAAGAAGGCGATATCGAAGAAGGGATGCGCCACGGCGGCATCGGACCAGTCGGTGAACAGCAGCCGATCGTCTACGGTCTGCACAATCTGCCCCGCCCAGAAATCGCCGTGTACGAGCGCTGTCAGTTCCTGAGCGCGCAACGCAGCGAGCGCGGCTTCGACTTTAGGCAGGTAGTCAGCGATCTGCTGCCGCTCTTCCACATTGATGGGTTGGGTTCCCCGGTCGAGCGCGGCTTCATCGGCCAGCAGTGCGCGCCAATGCAGGCTGATCCAATTCAGATTGCGAACCGGCAAACTCGTGTCACTGACCAGCTGCGCCACAAGCGCGCGAGTCCTCTGCTGAAAGCGCGCGTACTCCCGGAGCGCCCGTTCCCACAAGTCAAAATCGCGCTTACTTGCCGCAAACAGCGACTCGCCGCCATAGTCGGCCAGCACGAACCAGTTACCCGATTCAACTGCGACGATGGCCGGGACGAACTGCGGGAAAGCCTGCGCCAACCGCGCGGAGAGCTGCGGCTCGTGCGCAAACATCGGCGGCACAACTTTGAGATACGCGGTGCTGTCGTCCATGTGCAAGCGCCAGATCGACGACCGCCCCCATGAGCGCACCTGTTCGAGGCGGGCATCCGCGCCGAAACGTTCACGCATCGTCTGCCTGATCTCGTCTACAAAATTAGTTAGGTACCACGGAACCCGGTAGGGATGAGTCGTCACCAGCCACGCCAGCGCCATTTGGGCAGCTTCCGGTGCGTGATCGGCAGGCGTCCACTTCGCGTCGGGCGGCAGTTCTCGCCCTTGATACTGCATCAGATAGGTGAAGCGCGTTGAGTCCTCACCCCAGTCTGTCCCGATGACGCGCAGCGTGATCGCATCAATGCCAAACTGCGTTTTGAGGGCACGGTTTGCATTTTCGCTGGACTGCCAGAAATGAAACGCTTGGGTGTGTTCGGGTAACGAACCATTGAGCAGCAGCACCCGCTGCTCGCGGTCGATGACGATGAAAACATCGATATGAGACATAGCCTGATCCTTTGGTTGGTTTTGGACGAATCAAAACAAGGGCGGCTGCCCGATCAAAACCTGCGGTACGTTCCAAAGGATCGTTTAACGAATCATTGCGTAGTCAGCTCCTTGAATGCCTCCCATTCTACAAGCATTTTGTTTTGAATTGCATAGATCGGCGGGAGGCAACCGTTTGCCCGCTTGACGCTCCCCAAGGGCGGGGTTAGCATCGAAGCTGTGGAACACAGATTGAGATAACACCATTCATGATCGAAGCTAAAGGTTTAACCAAACGCTACGGCGACCGAATCGCGGTGGACGGTATCAGTTTCAGCGCCAAGCAAGGCGAAATTGTCGGGCTGCTCGGCCCGAACGGCGCGGGTAAAACTACGGCCATGCGCATGTTGACCGGGTTCATGCCGCCCACCGAGGGCAGCGCCAAAATCGCCGGACATGACATCATCGAGGACTCGCTGGAAGCGCGGCGCAACGTCGGCTATTTGCCGGAACGCGTTCCCCTTTACCCGGATATGACCGTGCGCGGCTATGTGACCTTCTGGGCGAAGCTGCGCGGCGTGAAAAACAGCAAGACCGCCGTCGATGCGGTGCTCGCCCGCTTTCACTTGCAGGATCGACAAAATCAACTGGTGCGCCACCTATCAAAGGGGTTGAAGCAGCGGCTCGGGCTGGCGCAGGCGCTCGTCCACAACCCGCCCGTGATTATCCTCGACGAGCCGACCATCGGTATCGATCCGCAGCAGGTGATCGAAGTCCGCGACGCCGTACGTGCCCTCGGCCAAAACCACACGGTGCTGTTCAGCACGCACATCTTGAGCGAAGCCGAACAGGTCTGCGACCGCGTCCTGATCATCAATAAGGGCAAAGTCATCGCGCAGGGCAAACCCGCCGATCTCCGCCGCCAGCTGCAACCCGGTTCGACGCTGTTTGTGGTGCTGCACGGCGCGGACAAGAAGAAAGCCCGCGAACTGCTGGCGGCTGTCCCCGGCGTGACGCATGTCGAAGCACAGGGCGACGGCTGGCAAGTCAAGGCGAACGCCGATGTGCGTGGAGAACTTTCGGCCAGCATTGGCGCGGCGGGTTTAACACTGCTGGAAATGCGCCCCATTACCACCTCGCTCGAAGATGTGTTCCTCGAACTCGTGAAGGAGGTCTGACGGTGGCGACGTGGATTGTGTTTCGCCGCGAAGTCGGGCAATATTTCGCCTCCCCCTTCGCCTATTTGATCACGGCGGCGGTGCTGGTTTTAACGGGCGTGCTGTTCAACAGCGACCTGCAAGGCAGTATGACGGTCAAACCCGCCGAACCCGCGCTCGTGCCGCTGGTGATGTCGTTCACCATGATTTTCTTCGCGCCCCTGCTCACCATGCGCCTGTTCGCAGAGGAACGGCGTGAAGGCACGCTCGAACTGCTCATGACTGCGCCCGTTACCGAGGGCAGCATCGTCTTCGGCAAGTTTCTCGGCGCGTGGTTTTACTACACACTGCTGATGGTTATCACCTTCATCTACCAGTTCATCCTCTTAAGCATCACACAGCCGGATGTCGGCCACGCCATCAGCGCGTATATAGGCATCTGGCTGTACGGTGGCGCGACGCTGGCGGTCGGCATGTTGTTCTCCGCTATGACCGAAAATCAGATCGTCGCAGCGTTTCTCAGCATGGTCGTGCTGTTCCTGATGTGGATGGGCGATCAGGCGGGGCAAATCGTCGCCAATATTGATGTCGCCCGCGTCGTCCGCGCGCTGTCGCTGCAAGGCCACTTCTCGACTTCGTTCGCGTCGGGCTTGATCCGCGCAGAAGACATCGTGTATTTCGCAGGCATCATCACGGTGGTGTTGTATGTGACGATCCGCGTCGTCGAATCGAACAGGGTGCGCTGATGCAGAGACAACCGCTTATCATCCGGCGCGGGCACGTCGCCACGCTGGCCAGCTATATCGGCGTCGCCGCGCTGATTGCCGCCATCATCGGCTTAATCTGGCAGGGGGGCGTCACCCCCTACATCGGCGCAGCCTTTGGCCTCGGCTTACTGGGGATCATTCTGTGGGCGGTCATGACGCCGACGGAGTTCCGCGCGTTCATCACAGGGCGCGGCGTACGCTTCAGTACGGTCACCGTGTTTTCAACACTGATCCTCATCGGCATCGTGGCGCTCACCTTCCTGCTGTTCCAGCGTAACGCCCTGACGCTCGACTTGACGCAAGCGCAGCGCTTCACCCTGAGCAGCGAGACGGAAGGCATTTTGCAGCGCCTCTACCGCCCCATTCGCATCACGGGGTTTTACACGTCGGATTATCTGCCCACGCGCGAAGTGGATGATCAGTTCTTCCGCCTGTACGAGACAGAATCCGAGGGGTTGATCACCCGCCTGTATATCGACCCCGATGAACAGCCCGCGCTGGCATCACGCTACGGCGTGACCGAGGACGGGCAGGTGTTCATCTCCTACCTGAACGAGGACGGCTCCGTCGATTTCAACACACTGGCCCGTGTACCACGCGCGTCTAATCAGGAGCGCGATATCACCCAGGCCATTCTGCGCCTGCTGATCTCCGGTTCGATTCGGGTGTACTTTGAGACGGGTAACGGCGAACGCGATCCCCTCGACTCCACACAAGAAGGTGTTTCCGGCATCAACGCCGGGATGCAGGAAAGCGGACTCGTCACGCTGCCGCTGGATTTAGGCGAAATTGCGGCGGCTAATGGCGACATTCCCCGCGATGCGGGCGCGGTGCTGTTCGTGCGTCCGCTCACCGACCTGACCGACCCCGAAATCAGCGTCATCGACCGCTATCTGGCGCGCGGCGGCGCATTATTCATCATGACCGATGTGCTCTACAACGAGAACCCGTTTCTGAAACAGGCGGGCAGATTCAACAATTACCTGTGGACGTTCTATGGCATTCGCGCGCTCGACGCAGCGGTGGTCGAATCGCCGGATACCAGCGGGGAAACACCGCTCGACATCATCGCGGCGTACGTCTACACCGCGACCTCGCTCGCTGAACGCCTCGATCCTTCGGAAAACCCGCTGCTCTTCAGTGTGGCGCGCGCGCTGCAAGTCAATCTCGAAACCGCGCCTGCCGACATGGCTAACGGGCAAATCACACTCTCATCGGAGGTCAGCTACGGCGAAACCGATCTGCGCACGCTCGGCGATACCAACACCTACACCTACGATGCCAGCGTCGATTTGCCGCCGCAGTTGACCACGGTGGTGTGGGCATGGGATCAAACGACAGGCGCAAAAATCCTCATGGTCGGCGACAGTAACTTCGTCAGCAACGGCTCGGTGCTGGCCGCCAGCGGCAACGGCGTGCTGTTCACCGATGGCATCGCCTGGCTGACGGGCATGGACGAGCAGATCCGCTTCGGCGTTCAGGGCTACAACGCCGGCGTCCCCCTGATCTTCATCGACACGGGTACACTGGATCTGATTAGCTTCATCACACTCATCATGCTGCCGGGGATCGTGCTGGTCGCGGGGCTGGCGATCGGGGCACGGCGGATGCGGCGATGAAAAATGACCGCCGCAGCTTGATCCTATTCGGGGCGATCTTCGTCGCGCTGGCAGTACTGGTCGTGCTCCAGAATCGCCCCGCCGAACCCGAGTCGCCCTATGCCGCGAACCGCGTGTTCAGCGGTTTCGCAGATACCGACATTCAGGCAATTCGTCTGAACAGCCCGCCAGAAAACCTAACGTTCCTGCTCAACCGCACGGCAAATGGCACGTGGACCGCCCCGGAGGCGGCGGGAACGCTCAACACACCCGTGGCCGACCTCATCGCACGCACGATGATTCTGCTGCCATACACGGGCACCACCCAAGCCGAAACCGACATGAGTGTGTATGGTTTTGTGCCCACCGCCGGGTTAACTGTTGAATTTGTACTAACTGATGGCACAACCCATGGGATCGTGGTAGGCTTTCGCAACCCAACGGAGACGGGTTATTATGCGGCCGTCGATAATCGGGCGGAAATCTATATTTTGGAGCGTGCCGCCGTAGATTTCCTGATCAGTGTATTAAGAAATCCGCCAATTGCTTGACAGATTTTTTAATACTCGATATTCTATTTGATCGCAGTTAGGGACAGGCAGGCTCTATATCTCCTGCCTGTTATCTTGTTAATCAGCCGTCCTCTTTTGCGTCATAATTTCGGTTTAGACGTAAGATTTCTCGTGATACTTCGTCTAATTTATGTTCTGTAAACGACGGGGTATCGCGTGTGGTGATAGTGTATGCTTACGGTAATGGTACAGAAAGACGAACTCCGTAACCAACTCATCGAGAAAGCGCGTAAGCAAGGCAACAGCCTGAGCTATGACGATTTGCTTGCCGTTTTCCCCGATGCCGAACGCGACATCAGCTTGCTCGATGACGTCATGGAAGAACTGCTTGATGCAGGCGTCGACGTCGTCCCACAGAGCGAACCAGACCCAGGTTCTATGTATAACATGGGACAGAGCGGGGATGTCGATATGGGATTGGATATGGTGGAGGAAGATGATTCCGACCTCGCGTTTTATCGGGATGACGATTTGATCGAGGATCTGGGTTATCAACAAGCCCTCGACAGCGATGACGTTGTCGGCTTATATCTCAAAGAAGCGGGTCGCGTACCGCTGCTCACCGCTGAGGAAGAAGTGAGTCTTGCCAAGCGTATGGAAATTGGCAAGCAAGCCACGGATATCCTCGCCGAGCGCGGCGACGAACTACCGCTCGACGATGTGTACACTTTGCGCGAAAAGGTCGCCGATGGCGAAGCTGCGCAGGAACATCTCGTCCGGGCGAATGCTCGTCTCGTGATCAGCGTCGCCAAGAAGTACATCGGGCGTGGTGTGCCGTTCCTTGACCTCATTCAAGAGGGCAACATCGGTCTCATCCGCGCAACCAACAAATTTGAATATCGGCGTGGGCACAAATTCAGCACGTATGCTACGTGGTGGATTCGGCAGGCAGTGAGCCGAGCCGTCGCCGATCAGGGGCGTACGATCCGTGTGCCCGTCCATATGGGCGATCAACTCAACCGGATGCGCCGGGTACAGATGCGGCTGACGCAAGAACTGGGCCGCGAGCCATCGATTGACGAACTGGCGACTGGGATGGAAACGACGTCCGACAAGGTGGAAAACCTGTTGGAAATCGCACGCCGTCCGGTGAGCTTAGAGACACCGATCGATGAAGAAGGCGACTCGACCTTTGGCGATTTCGTCGAAGACGTGACCAGCCCCGCGCCCGCCGAAGAAGTGGCGACCAACCTGCTCCACGAGCAGTTGAACGCCGCGCTCGACCGTTTGCCGGCGCGTGAAGCGCAAATCCTGCGCCTACGCTATGGTCTCGAAGACGGTCGCGTGTATACTTTGGAAGAAGTCGGGCAGGCCATTGGCGTCACCCGCGAACGTGTGCGCCAGCTTGAAGCACAGGCGCTCAACCGTCTGCGCCAGTCGTCCGCGCATGTCATTTTGCGCGATTATCTCTACGAGGAGTAGAACCGCGTGCGCGCTACACGAGGAATGCTGGTCGGGTCACTGGCGCTGATTGCGCTCGGGATCGTACTACTGCTGCAAAACTTCCTCTTGCTCGCGGATTTTAATGTGGGTGCTTTCGCGCCGTTGATCCTTGTGATCCTCGGCGCGATCATCCTCTTGCGTGGCGATCTGCTCTCCGGCGGAGAAGCCCGAACCTTCGGCATTACGCGCGGCAGCGTCGAACGCGCTACGCTGGAAATCAGCGCGGGCGAAATAGATGTGAACGCGCAGCCCCTCCAGCGTGAAGGCCGGTTAATCGCCGGACAATATGCGGTCAACAGCCGCCCCGCTCTCGATGTTCAGGAAAATCACGCTACGTTGGTTATGCACCGCGCCGCGACGCCGTGGTTGTCGTTCGCGGATTGGTCGATGAACCTCGCGCATGATCTGCCGTGGACGCTGCTCGTCAGCACACATCTGGGACAGGCCAATTTCGACCTCACCGGTTTGATCGTGCAGCGCGCGGTGATCGCCACGGGTTTCGGTGACATTCGTCTCGTTGCCCCGGCGGAAGCCTTCGAACCGCTGATCCTCAAATCGACGCTCGGCAATATTCACGTGCTCGTCCCCACCGGGGTCAAGGCGCGCGTGACCGTGAGCGGAGCGCATTTCTTCCATGTTCATGTGGACGAAAACCGCTATACCCACGACGAAGACACGGGCGCCTATAACGCCCGCGAAGGTGACGGTCCGCTGGTTGACATTTACGTCAGCGGCACGTTCGGGGATGCTTACCTTGCATGAGTACTCCTGCCCCATTTCTAATTCGTGACGGTCTAGAAACCGATATCCCCAGCGCGTTGGCGCTCGATCACAGCTACGAGACGGACTCCGTCTGGCAAATGACCATCCGGCAGGAAGAAGGCTGGCTGATCAGCTTCCGGCGTGAGCGCTTGCCGCGCCAGATCGAAGTGACACATGAAGCGGATGAGAAACGTCTGCGCAGTATGCTCCCCGGCAACCAGTGCTTTCTGGTAGCAACGCGCCGCAACGATGCCAGCCTCATCGGTTACCTGACCATGCGTCGTGACTATATCAATCAGATCGGCTTGATCAGCGATTTGGTCGTGGCGCGACCGTACCGCCGGACAGGCATTGCCGCACGTTTGGTCACGATTGCGGGCGTGTGGGCGAAAGAACACGACCTAACCCGCCTGATCATTGAAACGCAGACCAAGAATTACCCGTCGATCCAGTTCTGCCAGCAGGTCGGCTTCGCTTTCTGCGGTTATAACGACCAGCAGTTTCGCAATCGAGATATCGCGGTCTACTTCAGCCAGTCGCTGCGGTAAGGTGCATCGTGCAGGAAACGCTCGCCTATGCGCTTGAACTGACCAATGAAACCCTCGCCGCGGCGATCGTGGTGATCGCGGCGTCGCTGGCGTTGTACAACCTCACGCGCAACTTTGACAACCGCGTAGCGCGCACGTCGGGCATTGTGCTCGGCTTCATGACCATCGCCTATCTGATCGACACGTTCACATCTCTGGGGCCAACGCCGGGGACGTATCAGGCGATGCTGCGCGTCCAGTGGATTGGCATCGCCTACATGCCCGTCGCGCTCTATCATCTCTCGGACGCGCTGCTGGCGACAACGGGCCTGCCGTCGCGCGGCCGCCGCAAACGGGTGATCCGAATTCTCTACCTGATTAGCACCGTGTTTCTGCTCGCGGCGGCCTTTACTGACACGCTGATTCGTCCCGTGCGCCTCATCCCCGAACTCTCGACATTTGGCATGGTGTACGGAGTCACAGCCGGCCCGGTCTTCCCCGCCTACATCATCCACTTCCTGGGCGCTACACTCGCCGCCTTTGTCAACGTTCAGCGAGCCCGCAAACGCTGTCTGGCGCGCTCGACACGACGGCGCATGGGCTATCTGCAAATTGCTATGCTCACGCCCGCCTTCGGCATTTTCCCGTTCAGTCTACTTTTGGGGCAAGGCAGCGAGTTCACACTGACCGGGTTGTTCCTCGTCAACCTGACCAACGTGATTGTGGTCTTCATGCTGCTGTTCCTCGCCTACCCGCTCTCGTTCTTCGGGTCGCGCATCCCTGACCGAGTCGTCAAAGTCGATTTGCTGCGCTTCGTGCTCCGCGGCCCGGCGACTGGTTTGCTCGCGCTGGTGACCATCACATTCACCGTTCCGGCGACGCGGATTCTCGGCCTGCCGGGGCAAGACTTCATGCCCTTCGCCGTCGTCGCCATCGTGCTGTGCTGGCAGTGGACGATCGCCCTCATCCTACCGTTTCTGGAACGGCGTCTGGTTTACGGCCCGCAAGACGCCGCTCAACTGGAAAAGCTGCAAAACCTGAGCGAACGACTGCTCACCCGTTCCGACCTGCTCCAACTTCTCGAAGCAACGCTCTCCTCAACCTGCGATTATCTGCGCGTCAACAGCGCATTCGTCGCCGCCTTGAGTGACAGCGCGCCCGACATGATCGCTGCCATAGGCTCTATCCGTCCAAGTACCGCGCTGCTGCAAGAAGAAACTACCACAATCGAGGGCTTGCTGCGCAACGGCACCGATGACCTCCACGTCGCGAAATGGCACACCTACTGGATCACACCGTTGTACAGTCTGCGCAGCGACACACCCGAGTTAATCGGCTTTATGGGGATTCAGGCACGCGCCACCGAAATTGACCTCGACGGGGATGATGAGGCCATGCTCGAAACGTTCGCGCACCGGGCATCCGGCGCGCTGGACGATATACGTCTACAAAGCGATGTCTACGCCGCGCTGGAAGGTCTGCTGCCGCAAATTCTGCTGACGCGCGCCGCCGCCGCCGAACTCGAGTATGCGCAGGGACGCAACGGTGCGCCGGCCGCCAATGACATTGACAAAGAGCAGTTCCGCGAACAGGTGCGCGCTGCGCTGCGCCATTTCTGGGGCGGCCCCGGTCTATCGAGCAGTACGCTGCTCGATATGCAGCTCGTGCGAGATGCCCTGCCCGCCAACGATAATAACGCGGTGCGCGCGCTGCGCAGCGTGCTCCAGCAGGCCATCGACCGGCAGAAGCCTGACGGTCTGCCCAAAAACACCGCGCCTGAATGGATGATCTACAACATCGTGCAAATGCGCTTCGTGGACAAAATGAAGGTGCGCGAAGCCGCCTACAAGCTCTCCATGAGCGAACCCGACTTCTACCGTAAGCAGTTGATCGCCGTATACGCCGTCGCCGATACACTGCTTGACATGGAGAACGAACGACTGGGCAGTCCCAGCGACTAGCCGAACACTCTGTTGTCATCTAACTCCAGCGACTCTGTCACAGAATCCGCGTAACAGTCATTACAAGCAGCGCAGCTGGCGGTACGTCTAGTCGGCCCGGCGCTGACTGACCATCCGTTATAAACCGTAAACAATCGCTGTGACTTGTCCGGAAACTGTTTCAGATTTGAGCGAAGAACGTAGCCCGCTTGTGCGAAACGAGTGGCAACTGTATACTAGGATTAGCTAACAACAAACTCAAAATCAGCGGTTTAAGAAATCTGTTTATCGTAAGTTTTAGAGGATGAGAGCATGACTGCGAACATACAGCGTCGGGATTACACGCCGCCCCCGCCGCTTGAGGAGGGGTATTGGGCGGCGCTGCTACACGAAGGGGAATTCGCAGAAACCGTTCCTTTTGATGAACAGCAGCACACGCAGTCGAGTGACGCCAGCGAAGATTTTATCCCCCCCGCTTCCCAGGAACCGCAAGGCTCCGACTGGGACGAAGTTCGACGCATTATGCAGGATGATGAAGTTATCGATTTACTGGTCACAGGCTATAACCGCGGCGGCTTGCTGGTAGAATGGCACTCATTACGGGGGTTCGTCCCCGCCAGTCAGCTCCTCGACTTTCCGGCCACCTCGCAAGATCTCGCCCGCCGCAAAACGCTGCTGAACCGGGTCGGCCAGCTGCTCACCTTGCGAGTGATCGAACTCAACGAGGAACAAAATCGATTCATTCTCTCCGAGCGCGCGGCCAAAGCCGAACGCGGCGAACGTGCGGATATTCTGGCCCGCCTGAGCACGGGCGATACCATTTCGGGCAAAGTCACCAACCTGTGCGACTTCGGCGCATTCGTCGATCTCGGCGGGCTGGAAGGTTTGATTCATATCAGCGAACTGAGTTGGGGGCGCGTCGGGCATCCCGCCGACATCCTCGAACGCGGGCAGGAAGTGACGGCTTATGTGCTGGAAGTCAACCAGGAAGCCGGACGCATCGCGCTCAGCCTCAAACGTCTGCACGACGACCCGTGGGAAACCGTACATTTACGCTACCAGATTGGCGAGAATGTGAACGGCGTGATCACGAATGTAGTGGATTTTGGCGCGTTTGCCCGCATTGAAGAAGGCCTGGAAGGCTTGATCCACGTCAGCGAGC
>CALKIA010000335.1 GCA_937988705.1 uncultured Chloroflexota bacterium
ATGCGGCGGGCGACGATCAACGTGTTGATCTGGCCTGTGCCTTCGAACAGATCGTTGATCTTGGCGTCGCGCATCCACTTTTCGATCAGCCATTCGCGGCTGTAGCCCATCGTGCCGAGCAGTTCAACGGCCTTATAGGTCAACTGTGTGACGACTTTGCCCGCCTTCGCCTTTGCCATCGAAGATTCGAGGTTGTTCGGCTCTTTGGCGTCGAGCATCGAGATCGACCGCAGCGTGAGCAGGTGCGCCGCTTTCAACTGCATTTCCATCTCCAGCACGTCGCGCTGCACGGCACTCAGCTTGTGATAGGGCTGACCGTAGGGGATTTCGACACCGTTTTCAGCGAGTTTCTCTTTGGTGAACTCAAGCGCGGCGCGGCCAATGCCGAGCGCGCTGGCGGCTACGAGCGGACGGGTGGCGTCGAAGGTGGCCATCGCGCCCTTGAAGCCTTGCCCACCCTGCGTTTGCACTTCGGGGCTGCCGAGGATCGCATCCTTGGGGACGCGAGCGTTGTCCAGCACGATGGCGGCAGTGTCGCTGGCGCGAATGCCGAGCTTGATCTCCTGCTTGGTCACCTTGACGCCGGGCGTGCCCGCCGCCACGATGAACGTGCGCATACCCGCGCGCCCCGCCGAGCGATCCAGCGTCGCCCACACGACGACCAAACCATTCGATTCGTTGAGCGCGAGCGTGCCGTTGGTGCAGAAAATCTTCTCGCCGTTGAGCACCCATTCCTGCGTGGCTTCGTCAAAGACGGCGGTCGTTTGGATGGACGAGGTATCCGAGCCCGCGCCGGGTTCGGTCATGGCCATCGCGCCCCACGCGGGGATGTCGCCTTCGGCGAAGCGCTGGAGGAACTTGGCTTTCTGTTCCGGCGTGCCGACCGCTTCGATGGCCGCGCCGCCGAGCGCGCCGCCGGGCAGGCACAGGTAAATGCCCGCGTCGCCCCACGAGAGCATTTCGATCATCAGCATGAGGCGCAGATACTGCGTGCTCGGGCCTTCGCGGCGCTTACCTTCGCCCCCATTGAGCATGCGTTCGAGGTTCTTCTTCTGCATGTCGCGCATGAAGGGCCACATCTGCTCGGCGAAGGCGGTGGGACGCTGATGCTCATGCTCGTCCAGTTCGCGGGAGACGGGGCGCATGATGTGTTCAGCAACCATTTTGACCATGTCGGTCTGCTGTTTGATGTGCTCAGGAATTTCAAAAGAAATAGTCATTCGTGTCACTCTCGTTCAAGTCCGGACGAGGCAGGCCTCGTCCCTACAGGTCGGTCGGGAATTTGGGTAGGGACGCGATTGATCGCGTCCGATGGCAGCGGACGCCATGAATGGCGTCCCTACACAATGGCGAGTCCGGTGAACGTGGCGAAACCGCGCGCATTGCGCAGGTAGCGCTCGACGGGATATTCGCGGATGAAGCCGTAGCCGCCCAGAGTCTGCACCGCGCCGTCGCACACGGTCATAGCGGCTTTGCTGGCGTATACTTTCGCGAGATACGCTTCCGGCGTGGCATCGACGCCCTGATCGAGCTTCCAGGCGGCTTCCCACACCATCAGGCGGGCGGCATCGACTTCAATCGCCATTTCGGCGAGCATGAAGGCGATGGCCTGCTTGGTGGCAATCGGCGCGCCGAACTGTACGCGCTGCTTGGCGTATTCGCGGGCATAGTCGAAGGCGGCTTTCGCCACGCCAACTGCCAGCGCTGCCAGTCCGACACGGCTGCGGTTAAGCAGCGCCTCGTAGTTCGCGCCGACCGCGCCGCCAATGCGGCAGCTCGCGTTCACCGCGGCGTCCGTCAGCGTAAGGTGATGCGTTGGCAGGGCGCGTACGCCCATCAAGCCTTCGCGCTTGCCGACCACCAACCCCTTGGTTTCGCAGTTCACGATATAGGCGTCGTTCTGACCCGTTTCCGTGTTCTTGGCGTAGACCAAAAACCAGTCCGCGGTCGCTGCCAGCGGCACATAGACTTTGGTACCGTTGAGGATCACGCTCTCGCCGTTGGGCGTGGCCGTGGTCTTCAGGTCGTGCGGGTCGAAGAAGATGCCGGGTTCGAGCAGCGCCGCGGTCGCGTGGGGCGGGCGCTCCTCTAAGAACTTGGGCAGATAGGTTTCGCGCTGTTCCGCCGTGCCGTAGAGCACAATCGGGTAGGCGAACAGGGCGGGCGCCAGCAGCTGCATGGCGGAAGAGAGATCGCCGTAGGCCAGTTCTTCATAAGCGAGGACGTTGGTCACCGCGCTCAGTTCGCCGAAGCCGCCGAGGTCTTCAGGAATCGACGCGGGGATTAAGCCCATGTCCCAGCCGGTTTTGATGATGCTGCCGGGAACACGCTCGTTTTCGTCCGCTTCGTGGGCGATGGGCTGCACGTCATTGACCGCGAAGCGCCGGATGGTGTCGATCAACTGCTGTTGTTCTTCGGATGGGGTAAACGAGATCATCAAGACTGCCTTTCGAAATAAGCGTGCGTTTTTGCCACGGGGCGAGGTGTCCCCCGCCCCGATACTTACCAAGCCCTATTTGACGTTGTTCTGGATAAGCATGACGATCCTACTGCTGACCCCACCCCCGACCCCTCCCCGAATTCAGGGAGGGGAGACAGAAAAAGCTCTTGCTCCCCTCTCCTCGCTTGTGTGGGAGAGGGGTGGGGGTGAGGGGCACTAAATACCAG
>CALKIA010000336.1 GCA_937988705.1 uncultured Chloroflexota bacterium
GTGTCAGCATTTCGTAGGGACGAGGCATGAGCGTATTTCAGAATTGTTGAAATACCGACACATGCCCCCTCCCCCCTAGCCCCTCTCCCACGCAAGCGGGGCGAGGGGGAATCTGTCTCCCCTCCCTGAATTCGGGGACGGGTCGGGGGTGAGGTTAGCCCACCAAGTCTTCGACCGCTTCGGCGGCGCGGTCAGGCCCGCCGCGCGCGTGCATATCGTCCGCGAACTGCCGCGCGGTTGCCAGCACCGTCTCATCAGTCGCCAACGCCTTGACCCCCTGCATCAGCAGCCCCTGCCGCACCTCGTGCGCCGTCAGCTTGATGCCGACCGCGGCTTGCGCCGCCCGCCGCGCCTGCCCCTGCTGATCGGCGGCATGCGGCACAACCAACTGCGGCACGCCATAGATCAGCGCGGCGTGCGTCGTCCCCATGCCGCCGTGATGCACCATCACGCGGGTGCGCGGCAGCACATGTTGAAAGCTCACCCAGTTGAGCAAGCGCGTCGACGGCGGCAGCGCCGCTTTGAGCTTCGCTTTCTCCTCCAGCGTGACCGGATTCCAGCCGATGACCACAATGGGCACGAGCCCCGCGCGGTAGGTCGCCTGCGCCGACCACGCGAAGAAACCGAGATCACCGGTAAACGTCGTTCCCAGCGTGATCAACGCCAGCGGCGCGCTGTCTGGAATCTGCGTAAGCCATGCGGGCGGCGCGTCAGTCGGCACGTCGGGCAGCCCACCCACGAACAGATTCTGTTCGAGCAGATTATGCTCATCCGCCTTGAACCAGTCCGGGCTGAAGTAATTGAGGTGCAGGTGCGAACTCAAAATCGAGGGTGTCGGACCTTTGGCGAAATTCGTGCCGATCAGTCCGAAGCGCTCATACAGCCGTTCCAGCCGCTCGACGCTATCGCGTGCCAGCTCTTTCTGCACGTAGTACAGCGAGTCGGCATCCAGATCGCGCATCGCTGGCCAGCCCGCGACCGCCAGCGGCACGTCGAGCTTCTCCGCCGCCAGCGCCGCCGCGCTCAGAAACGGATCGGTGATGATCACATCCGGCTGGCCGATCTGATCGGCCAGCGCGATCAACGACTCCACGCCCGCCGCAACCAGATCTTCGCTCATCCATGTATCCAGCGCCCGCCGGTAGCGCAGCATGACCGCTGCCTGCGGCGGAATGCCCGCCAGATCGGGCGCGGGCGGTGGCGGCCACAACCAGCCGGTGTGCGGCACCGTCGCAAATGGGACGCCGCGTTCGCTCACCGCCTTGGCGATCCCGGCTTCGCTCACCCATGTGACCGTATGCCCGCGTCGGATTAACTCCTGCGCGGTTTTCAAAAAGCCGCCCCAGTCCGTGTGACTGAACAGGGGCGCGGAAACACACCAGAACTTTGCCATATCAACACTAACTACTCTGGATGCGGTTAAAAGTTCAGCCTAGAGAACTGGAAAAGAGGCACCGAGGGTAAAGATGTCGATTAGTATAGCCAATTCCTGTCACATGTCACGATACAAATCTAATCACCTATGTAAGATTAGGGACGTATCCAAACAACGGATTCAAACAGTTTATTCGAGGTTGACCATGCGCCAAATTTCGCTGGGCTGCGCCTCGTTGATCCTACTCCTCGTCGCCGCTTGTGCCCCGACTGATCCGGGCAGCACCATCAAGGGGGTCACGTACAACGCGCAGCAGATTGCTCAAGGCCGCACATACTACGAGCAAACGTGCGCCGCGTGTCATGGCATCGACGGTGAGGGGCAGTTCCCCGCTGCGCCGTTCGAACCGGATGAAACCGGCCGGTTGGGAGCGCCACCCCATAACACCGGTGGGCACACGTGGCATCACAGCGACGAACTGCTGCTCCGCTATATCACCGAAGGCGGCTTTGCCGACCCGAATAACTTTTACGTTATGCCGCGCTGGGATAGTCTGTACACCCGCGAGCAAGCCGCGCTGATCATCGCCTACATCAAGAGTATGTTGACGCAAGAACAACGCATCTACCAGCAGCGCGTGACCAATGAAGAAGAAGCCTTGGTTGCCCAAACGCAGCCGTAATCAGGAGTTTCAAAATATGTCTTCAAACACCAGTAAAGTCGGCGCGCAGCGCAGTTTGCCTAAAAACACGTTGTGGCTTACCGCAGGCGTCATCGTCATCACACTCCTCCTCATCGGACTGGTACTGGTGACCAACCAGCACGCCGCGCCCTATGTGCCCGAAGTCACTGGCGCGCCGCATGCTGAAGTCGTCACCTCAGTGATTGATCATGGTGATATGCAAATGGAGGATTGGGCGGAAAGCGTCTATACCATCCAGAACACGGGCAGTCAAACCCTGCGCATATTGGATGAGCCGCGCGTTGAATTGGTGCAGGGCTGCTGTCCGCCGCGCGCCATTGTCAGCCAGATGACACTGTCTCCTGGGGAAGAGACCACTATCACGCTGCGCTATACCATGCACAACATGATGGCCGGGCCGCATGAATTCCGCATCCATGTGCCGACCAACGACCCGACGCAGAGCACGGTTTTGCTGACCAGCATCTCCAACTGGATCGAGTAGTCGCAGAGCTACAATGAGCGAAAGTTTGGGGTGGGGTCGGAAGCAGCGGACGCGATTTATCGCGTCCCTACGAGAAAAACGATTCTTCAGTAGGGACGCGCAACGGCGCGTCCGCCGCTCCAAAATGGACTTCATGCTATTCTACTGAGCTACCGGCGTGACTCATCCCTACACAAACATCCCATCTGGCCCCCCTCCCTGAATTCGGGGAGGGGCTGGGGGTGGGGTCGGAAGCAACGCGAAAAATCGTCCTTGTGTAGGGACGCCATTCAGGACGTCCGCTGTCCCCAAATCGACTTCATACTGTCCGTTCACAGCGGACAAGGCAGGCCTTGTCCCTACAAACAACCATGATCGTTTTGTAAATTGCATCATGGCGTCCGCTCTCTCCAAATGGGATCGAGAGAATTAGCTCTTTTTCTCCCCGGTCAGCCACGCGGGCTGGATCTTCGCCTGCGGCATATGCAGCATCACATAGAGCTTGTGCGCCTCATCCCACGTCGCAGCCGCTTCGACAGGATGTTCCGTCATGGATTGCTGCCGGCTGCGTGCGCTCAATGCCTCGGCCAGCAAACGCCGTAGATCGTTCTTACGCGCCAGCATGAGCGCTTCCGTCAGGTAGGTATCGGCAAGCGCTGGATCATGCCGCCCGAGGGCAACCTGGGCCAACCCGGTCAGCGCCGCGATGATGAGCTCCACGCGCCCACTTTCGCGCCCGGTCTTGAGCGCCAAATCCAGCAGTTCTGCCGCCGCATCGATGTGCGCCAGCGTGATCAGCGTGTTCGCCTGATTGATGCGGATCGTCGCCAGCCAGTAGGGTTCATTCAGCGCCTGGAGCTGCGTCGCCGCCTGCTGATGATGGTCGAGCGCCGTTGCGTAATCGCCAAGCGCATCATGCACCAGCCCGAGGTTATCAGTTTGCACCGCCGTGTGCAGCGGCATGTTCAGTTCGCGGCTCAACTGCAGCGCCCGCTCAGTCGTGGACAACGCGCGGCGCGGTCGCCCCACATGCAGCAGAAACCAGCCGTAATTCCCTGACCGCGTCGATTCCGCTACTTTATCACCCAGCCGATCCGCAATCGTGATCGACTCGTTGAAGAACGCATCGGCCGATTCGACATCGCCCACTTCGGCATAGGCATTCGCTGCGTTCGACAACACCAGTCCCCGTGATTCCAGATCGGTTTCATCCACCGAATTGAGCAGCATCAGCGCTTCTTCGTAGTCTTTCATCGCGCGCCCGTACTGACCTAAGGCCTTGCGCGCATTGGCCGCATCGCACAGCAAGCGCGCGGCCTGGGCCGCCGCCTTCTGCTCCTCGTAGATCGCCAGCGCCGCCGACCATTCGTGCAGCGCCGCGTGCAAATCGCCGAGCTTGAGCTGCGTCAAGCCGAGGTCACGCCGCGCCTGCGCCAGTTCCAGCGGTGATTTGGCCGCTTCAGCCGCCTTGATCGCCCGCTGATAGGTCAGAATCGCCGCATCAGTCGCGCCACCGTTGGCCTGCGCCGCCGCCAGACTGCGCAGCACTTCGATGTCGGCGGGTTCGGCCGTGCTGGCCGCCTCTAAATGGGGAATCGCCTCGGCATATTTGCCCGCCGCCCGCAAGACCACGCCCAACGCACCGCGCGCCGTCCGGGTCACCTTCGCCACGTTGAGTTTTTCGGCCGTGCGCGCCGCCGTTTGTGCATACCCGATCGCTTCACCCGTTTCGTGCAAACTCAGGCAGATTTTGCTCAGTTCGCACAACAGCAGCACATAATCAATGCTGGGCACATCCGGGTTGAACAGTGCCAGCGCCCGCCCGTATAAACTCTTCGCTTCCTGATGCCGACCCTCACGCGCTGATCGTTGACCCAGCACCGTCGACCACATGCGCTCATCCCGGCGGCTGCCGATGTTCTTGGCGAGGTTCAACGCCCGTTCCAGCAGCTGCTGCCCTTCGACCTCTTGCCCGCTTTCGACCAATGCTTGGCCGAGCAGCCCGACAATGCGGCTGCTGTTTTGCACATCGCCCGCCGCGCTGATCTTGCTGACCGCGTCGCGCAGCAAATGGGCCGCATAGCTGGCATTGCCTTCGTTCAGATACATTTCACCGAGCGCGCCGAGAATGCACCCTTCCAGATCATCCGCGCGCACATTCCGTGCATGCCGCAGCGCCAGCTCATAATCAGCGCGTGGATACTCGCCGCGAGCGGCGACCAATCGGCCGCGCGTCAGCACGATCTGCCCCAACTGCTGATCGTTTTCCGCCGCCTGATACTGCGCCTCGATCAGCGCGGTCGCGGCGTCCAGCTGCCCCAAACGGATCAGGCCATCCGCGCGCGCCATTTCCGCCGTGACGATCAGCTCGCGGCGTTTCGCATGGCCCAGTGCTGCGTTAGCCAATTCGGCAGCGCGGCTGTAATGCGCGATCGCTTTGGCATCATCCTCCGCGAAGACGGCCGTCCGCCCCGCATCCAGCGCGTCCTGCACCTTGCGCGCGCCATCCGCGGCGTTCGCTTTGAGCAAGTTTTCAGTCCATTTCATCGTCGCCACGTCTTTCGCAGTGCGAACCCTTTGTTTATTGTAGCGGGGTGAGGTGAAAATCAAAACGGGCTGATCGCTCAGCCCGTCTGGGGGAAATAAGTCTAATTTTGATCGGTTGGCCGCTGGGCCTCTCGCTTACGGGTAGATACCACGGGTTTCGAGAGCGTCGGCCACCCGCTTGATGGCGAGAATTTGGGCGGCGGTCCGCATATCGACGCCGTATTCTTCGGCGGTCGTTTCCGTCGCGTAGTAGCTGCGCGCCATCGCGCGCTGGAGCTGGCGGTAGACTTCTTCCTGATCCCAGAAGAACGCCTGTAAGTCCTGCACCCATTCGAAGTAGGAGACGACCACACCACCCGCGTTGGCGAGAATATCCGGCACGAGGAACACGCCCTTGTCGTTGAGAATGTCGTCGGCGTCCGGCGTCGTCGGGCCATTCGCGCCTTCGACGATCATCTTGGCCTTGACCTGACCGGCGTTCTTGCCCGTGATCTGACCTTCCATCGCACACGGTGCGAGCACATCGCACGGCAGCGCCAGCAGTTCGTTATTCGTCACTTCGTCGCCCAACGCGCTGCCCACCAGCGTCCCGTGTTCGGCGTAGTAACTGCGGACGGCGGGCATATCCAGCCCGTTCGCATTGTACAGACCACCGCCGACATCGCTCACGCCGACAATCTTGAAGCCGAGCGAATGCGCGAACGAGGCTGCATTCGAACCGACGTTGCCGAAGCCCTGTACGACGATGCT
>CALKIA010000337.1 GCA_937988705.1 uncultured Chloroflexota bacterium
GTCAGCGCGGTGACGACCTCCGGCACAATCCACGGCAGCAGAATTATGGCGGTCAATATACTGCGTCCGGGTAGTCGTCCGTGCAGCAGCAGGGCGATGCCGATACCGACCACAAATTTAATGCCGACGGAGGCGACCGTGAAAACGAGCGTGTTGCGTACTGAACTGATGAAGTCGGTATCTTGAAACAGGCGCGCGTAATTGTCGAACCCGACAAAGACTTCGGTGCGCGTGATCAGCGAACGGGTCGTCATGCTCAATTGAACGGCGTTGATAAAGGGATAGACGATCAGTCCCCCCATGATGATGATGATCGGGAGTACGAAAGGGATGGCCATTTTCCAGTCGCGCCCCAGTATTCTGGAGAGCGAACCCGGAAGCACAGGTCGTTCCGGCCGGTAAAGATTGCTCGATGTTTTCAGTCTTTTCGACTGATCCATTGGCTTTCTCTTTCGATTGTGCCATCGTGATGGCGCGTTTAGAGTAGGAACCCGCTGTTTCTCCAGCCTCACCGTGCCCGACTGCCGCTCGCCTATGCTTTGAAGAGAGGCCGGGTCGTGGCTTGCCACGACCCCAGCGGGCGGGACTGGTCCCGCCCTGACAATCTGAGAGAGAGTGTGAGGCTGCTAGGTGTCGTGGACACCCGCTACGACTGCGGGACGCCGCCTTCTTCAAAGATCTGCACGATCCGATTGTGTGCGTCTTCGACCGCTTGAGCCGGGGTCATCGCGCCGGTAGTGATGTTCGCCATCATCTGGCTGGTGATCGCCGCGCCGTCAATGGCATCGATGAGCGCGTTGGGAGGGGCGGGGTGCGACCGTCCGTAGAAGATGTCCTCATTCAGCAAAATGTCGCGGAACACCTGGAAGTTGGGATCCGTGCCGAGCACGTCATCCGTCCATAGATCTTCATACGCGGGGAGGAACAGCCCGCCGCCATTCTGAACCATGGGCGTGTAAACGGCAGGATCGAGCAGGTTGAGGATGAGCGCCTTCGCGGCATCAATATTGCGCGCGCCCTTGAAGATGGTGAGCCAACCACTGCCACCGGCTTCGAGCAGGCGACCATCTACCGTCAGCGGGTTGTGCAGCACGGCTGTGTTTTCGAAAACTGGATTGCCGTTCGCCTTGGCGGCGGCGTACACGCTCGGTTGGTTGATGGTGAGGCCGATCGTTCCGGCGAGATACGCTTCATTGTTGCTCGTATCTGTCCAGCTTTCCACACCGGGCGGGAGCATGGGACGGAAGCGGTCGTTCATATAAGTTTCCGCCAGCCATTCGACCCCCGCAAGAGTTTCCGGTGAATTGAAGGCCACGCGCAGCCCGGTTTCGTCGGTAAAGCTGCCGCCGAAGCCCTGAATCACGGAAAGGATCAGACCATGGGCGTCGCCGCTGCGGTTGATAGTCAAGCCCCAGCCCCACATATTATTGTCAGGGTCAGAGATCTCCAGGGCGGCTTCACGCCGCGCGTCCCACGTGTCGAGTGTGTTCACGTCGATGCCATGGGCTTCAAACACGTCGCGGCGGGCGAACCACGCACCGGTCACGCTCATGAAGGGCACCGCCCACCATTTGCCGTCGATCCTCGCGTTGAACTCGGCGATGCGCGGAATAACATTCCCGTAGCGGTTGGTCAATTCCGCGACCACGTCGGACACGTCTTCGACGATGTCCAGCGCGTACATCTGCGGGATGCTCAGGACGTGATAGCCGAGATCGGGCGGGTTGCCCGCCTGAACGGCCGCCAGCATCTTGGCGGTGAAGTCACCGAACAGTTCTGGATTGGCCGTGGAAATGTCGAGGCCAATGCCACGTTCGTCGGCAAAGTTGACGACCGCTTCGCGGAACATCGTTTGCACAACTTCGAAGTATTCAGTTTTGTGAATGACGGAGAGCGTTCCTTCCGTCCCAACAGGCAGAGGCAGGGGGGTAGCAGTGGGGGCGGGGGTGGGTGTCGCATCCTGTGCCATCAGAATTCCGGTTTGAGCAGCGGCAAGCGCGGCTCCCGTTGCGCCAGCGATACGCAAAAACTCGCGGCGGGTCAAATTCTTTTTGCTCATTAGTATGTTCTCCTCAACCAAATGCATTAAACAAGGTGTTCAGGCGTACACAAGTTGTGCCGTATCCCCCTTTCTAGGCCTGAAGACGATTGCACGCGGGTTCAGCAAACTCGCGTGTACCCACCATATTTTTAGGCGCCACTTTGGCAAAACTGCGGTGTACAGCAGCGGCGTGGCGGCACCGCTGCTGCTGCGATCACAGCGGCCTACGGGATTATTTTCGGCCAGATGAGCATGATATGGTCGTAGACAGCGCACGCTGCCTGTTCAGTATTGTGCTCCCGTAACGCGTCGACAATGGGCTGATGGCGGGTCGCGACCTCGACGTAATCAGGCGAGTAGAGCGGGTGCGACTGCACAATAAACCGTTGAATCTGGTTCGACAGCGGATTCCACACTTGGAGCAGCGCTCGGCTGTCTGACCACTCGACGATGGAGCGATGAAATTCCATGTCGAACTCGGAAAGTCCCAATAAGTCGTTTGCGCTCCCGGCGGCCTGCATTTTGTCAATCAACTCGGCGAGGGCGTCGCATTGCTCGGGCGTGATCTTTTGGGCGACGCGGCGTATGGCGAACATCTCGATGTTGGCGCGCACGACCGAGAGCTCATACATCTCGTCAAAGGGAATACTGGACACATAGGTCGCGCTGCGCGCCTTGCGCTCTACCAGACCGTCGCGTTCCAGCCGCTGCAAGGCTTCCCGCACCGGGCCTTGGCTGGTGTTCATCTGGTGAGCAATGTCCAGTTCGATCAGTTTTTCGGCGGGCGGCCGTTCGGCTGAGATGATCGCAAGCCGCAAGTGTTCATACACTTGATCAGCCAGCGATGTCAGCCGGATCTCACGTCGTTGAAATTGCATCTGATTCACGTTTTTGAATTCATTATTAATAATCAATCATTGTAAAGAGATTCGAGTGTTTGTCAACTTGTAAATTGCGCTATTCTATAGATCGATAGGGTCGCTTCGAGTGGCAGCACATTTTCAGTGCTGTGTTGATGCATAGAGGAAGAGATTGTGGAAGATCAGCGGTCTTTAGAAAGTAATGTCAATACTTATTCGCGTCCGAGCGAACTCAAAATCACCGACATGCGCGTGTGCCACCTGCGCGGCCTGCCGATGGACTGTTCGCTCATCCGCCTTGATACGAACCAAGGGATCAGCGGTTATGGTGAAGTGCGCGACTGGGCCAGCCCAACCTATGCCTTGATGCTCAAGAGCCGCCTCATCGGCGAAAACCCCTGCAGCATCGACAAAATCTTCCGCAAGATCAAACAATTCGGGCATCACGGTCGTCAGGGCGGGGGCGTTTCGGGTATCGAAATGGCGTTGTTTGATCTGGCGGGCAAAGCCTATAACGTCCCGGCGTATCAACTGCTGGGCGGCAAGTTTCGCAGTCAGGTGCTGTGCTACTGCGATACCGATTCTTTACCGGATGGTCGGAACATGGGGGAACGTCTCAAACGGCGCATGGAGCGCGGGTTCAAGTTCCTGAAGATGGACGTCGGCATCGGACTTCTCAGAGACGTGCCGGGTGCGCTGAACACGCCGCCGGAGATGCTCGACAGTACGACGATCATGCACCCGTTCACTGGCATTCAGATCACGCAGTTGGGCATCGAGTATCTTGTGGAATACGTGCGACAGGTCCGGGAGATTGTCGGCTATGAGATTCCGTTGGCGGCAGATCACTTTGGGCACCTCACGGTTGAAAGCGCCATCCGTCTGGGACGTGCGCTCGACCAGTTCACGCTGGCCTGGTACGAAGACGTTATCCCGTGGCAGCTTACCGATCAATGGGTTCGTTTGTCCCAATGTGTAACCACGCCACTGTGTACAGGCGAGGATATCTATTTGAAAGAAGGCTTCCGTCCCCTTCTCGAAGCCCACGCCGTATCCGTTATTCATCCCGATCTCGCTACTGCTGGCGGTCTGCTAGAAACCAAGAAAATTGGCGATCTGGCGCAGGAGCACGGTGTGGCAATGGCGATGCACTTTGCCGGATCGCCCATCTCGTTTCTGGCAAATATTCATTGCGCCGCCGCCACGGAAAACTTCTATGTTCTGGAGAATCATTCCGTTGATATTGAGTGGTGGGACAATTTGATCTCGGGCATCACTGCCCCGTTGATTCAGGCTGGCTATGCGCGCGTGCCCGAAACACCGGGGTTGGGCTTCACCGATGTGCAGGAAGCGGCCCTTCAGGACTGTATAGACACCGCCCGGCGCGGCGGCTACTTTGAAGCCTCCACCGATTGGGACGACGAACGTTCGCATGATCGGTTATGGAGTTAGTCGCTTCGAGAATGGGTCGACCTTGTAAGATGTGAATACCTGACCTGCACAGGAAGATTCAGTGCTGGGGCGGTATTCACCGACCTCTACCTCTGAGACTTCAGCGCAGAGCTGGGCGCGCTGGACCGCGTCATGTCTCGGGATGGGTAGAGCTCTCTAGAGGACAGCCAGGCAAACGTGTCACCCGGCAATAAAGGGTGAGGAAAAGCGATCGCGTTTGTGGGAAGTGGGTAGTATTTGCAGGTTTGGTGCAGCTTGGCAGCGGGAGCAGTTATCGGGTGACTGGAGTTTCCAGCGGCGGAGGCGCTGCTGCCGTGTGACCAAAAGCTGTTTGATCCAACATTGAAGGGGGCGGCGCTGAAAGAAGCGAATGAGCAGGAGCAGGCCAACCTTGAGGAGCCGGGAAACGTCAAACAGAGCTGTACGTAACTCGGAACGGTGAGATTCAGGCTCCGAATCCTACGAAAACCGCAGCGTGGGTCAAGCGCCAATTCTCACTGGTTTAGTTCAATCGTATCCATGCTTCGCGGACGGTCTTCAACCAGTGCTGCGTGTGATCAAGGTTTAGCTCACGATTGCAAAGCAGCTTCAATCTCGGTGACAACCGTCATGAGGTCGATCCCCGCCCCCGCGTTGAGCAGTGCAGCGATCCGCGGGGCGCTGAGGATGGCTTCCATCGCCGGACGCAAACTGGCGAAGGTGTCGCGGTTGAGCTGATCAATGCCGGGATGTGCCAGCACCGTACCCGCCCACCGCGCCGCCGTTTGTAAGAGCATGCTTTGCGCGCTTGTGGTCACGCTTAGGCTGAAGGCGTGAAGAATGCACAGGTGCACAGTCGTGAAGATCGGCATGAGCAGCCAAATATCAGAATTCAGCGGCACCATCGCCCGTAAGCTTTCTAACACCGCCTGCCGGGCAGCGGGATAATCGCCTTGAGCAGCATAGACGAGCGTGAGATAGGATAAATCAACCGCTATGCTGTAATTTGTGTGAAGTTCGCGATGCGTTTGCAGCGCTGTGTCGAGGTAACGCGAGGCTTCGTCGAGTGCCCCGTACCGGTAAGCTAGAAAGCCAAGTTCGGTTTGGATGTCGGCGACCCGCGCTGCCAATTTCGCTTGCTGGGCCACGTGGAGCGCCTGCGCAAAATAGGTTTGCGCAGTCTCAAGATCGTTCAGCGCGACGTAAGTATCGGCGAGGGCGTGCAGCGTATAGACAATCACCGGCGGGAACTGGATGTGCAGAGAAAACTCCAACGCTTGCTCATAGACAGCGATTGCATCGGTATGTTTTCCCTGTGATTTGTAGGTGATACCAATGCTGGTCAGGACGCGGGCGATCTCGCGGTAGCCGCCCACTTTGATGGCTTGCTCATACGCCTGTTCATAGTAGCTTCGGGCTTCGTCCCAGCGCCCAGCCTCATACAGGCTGTTCCCTTTTTCGTAGAAATAATGGTGAATGCCCAGCGCATCGCGTAATTCGCGACGGATGGCATAGGCGCGCTCACGATAGGTTGCTGCTATTTCCCGTTCCCCGCGCCGCGCTGCCATCTCACCCTGAACATACAAGATCGCTGACATCAGCCGGAATTCATCCACCGATTCCGCGCGGGTATAAGCTTCCTCGATCAAGACGGTACTCCCCTGCACATCACCCGTGCGGTAGAGCGACCAACCAAGGGCATACAGATGTTTCGCTTGCGCGCCTACATCGCCCAACTTCTCGGCAGCCATGAGCGACTGGTTTAACCAGAGGTGCAGTTCTTCATCTGGCAGGGATACATACAGGAGTTGATAACCGTCGCGCACCAGCTTCACAAACAACCGTGCCACCTGCGGATTATCCAGGTAGCGCAGCAGCCACGCCGCTGATTTTTCGATCTGCACGCGTTCTTCATTGAAGAGGGTGACAGCGTCCACGCTGCCCTCAAAACCGCGCAGATAGTCCTCACAGGCTTTGCACACGACCTCCACGTAATGCGCAGCCAACCGGAGTTGTGCCTCGTAAACGCGTGCGCGCTGTTCTGTCATGAGTCAAAACTTTCGAGCAAGGCGCGGGCGTGCAAGACGAGCAGCGCGTGCATCTGGAAGCGTCCACCGCTGATCGGTTCGAGCAGACCACGATTGACCAGCGTGCGCACCGTCGGTTTGGGATCGCTCACCGACCAAGCGGCTGCCAGCGCCGCCAGGTCAAAGGTAGCGGGCTTGGCGGAAAACAGGCTTAAAAGCGCGAAACGAAACAGCGTGTCCTCGTCGAGCGCATCTGTGCTGCGTTTCAACAGTGCCGTGACGGTGGACGCCGTATAACCTTCGTGGGGCGGGAGTGCATCGTTGGGCGCAGGTGCGACCAGCAGTCCCGCCCCGGCATGCAGTTCTGCCAGCAAATCGGTGATACCCCAACCGAGATGCATTTCCTCGTGGAGCAACCGCCCAGCCACTTGCAAAGCCAGCGGCAGTCCTTCGAGATCGCGCACCAGTTGCAATGACTCATCGGGATGTTCGTCCACCACCTGCGGGGCGAGGCGCCGCAGCAGTGATAGTGCGAACTCATCCGTCAGTACCGGCAAACGATAGACATCGCGCGAGGTGGGCGCGAGCGCCCGCGCGACGCTGTTCAACCGCGTACTCAACAGCAGCACGCTGCCCGGTCCCCCGACCCGGAACGGCGCGGCATGTTCCACCTGCCACACATCATCGACGATCAGCAGCACTTTCCGGTCGCTCAATGCGGAGAGGAGTTGGCTGGTCAATTCAGCCAGCATGGGCGTCTTTCCCGGCGGAAGCAGGTGGAGTGCCTCCCCCCATACCATGAGTTTGCGCAGCAGATTGGGGGTTTCACCGAGCGAAGTCCACAGGATACCTTCGGGGAAACGCACTTTCAACTCGGGATCGTGGGCGAATGCGCCTATCGTCGTGCTTTTGCCAACGCCGGGCCACCCTTCGATGACCGTTACCGGACGCTGGGTGGTGGGCTTAGGCAGCCCAACACGCGCTTTGAGTTCCGCCAAGGCCTCGTCGCGTCCTACGAACAGCGCGGGCAGCGGGGGCAAAACGTTGATCAACGTGCTGGTGTCAAAGGTTCGCGGGCGGGGCTTGAGCGGCATGCTCTCGCCCTCCAGAATGGCTTCGTAGAGTGCGACCGTTTCTGGCTCGGGGAGCGTCGCCAATTCCTCATCGAGCAGGCGCACGCAATCGTGATACTGCTTAAGCGCCTCGCTGCGCTGATCGCTCGCCGCAAATAAGCGCATCAACAGGCGATAGGCGCTTTCATCCAGCGGGTTGATCTTCAACCAGCGCCGCCCGTAGCTGAGAGCTTCTTGCAGCGAGGAGGCCGAAACAATGCCCGAATGTTCGGCTAACCGGCGCAGCGCCGTGGCGCATTCCCGGCTGAGCCATTCGCGCTGACTGGTTTGCCAATGATCGAAGTCGCTGCTGTCTGGCAGGCCAAAACCCGCCATGAAATCGCTATGGTACAGATTGACCGCATCGTTGAGCGCCGTAAAACACGTATCACACAGCACGCCATCCGTATGAAGATGCCCGCGCGTGCGCGCCAACGCTCCGATGAATCCGCGCACATCAACCTCTAACGCCACAAACTTGAGGCTGACCGCCGAGCGATCGGCATCCAGCCACTCGACGGGTGCCAGGCTGGACAGATTGTGGAGCGCTGCCCGCAGCGACAACCGGCTGTGTTCATCATCTTGATCGGGCCAGAACAGCGCCGCCAGCGCCTCGCGCATGAGCGGACGTTCGGACAGGGAGAGATAAGCCGCCAGCGCGAGCGCCTTGCGCCGCACGCCGACCATTGGCTGACCTTGATACAGCAGACGAGGAGCACCAAACAACTCTAATTTGAGTTCCGCCATGCAGATGTTGCTCCTGTGAAGCGTGGCTATGTTTTAATCATGCGGGACACTCTTTCATTATAGATGAAAAATTCCTCATATCTCAATTTCTCATGAGCAAAATTACGGTCTGCGCAGATGATACCGTTAGCTGGTGTGAAAAATCGCACGGGAAATGATGTTCGGGGCAATGGTCGCCAGATTATTCAGAATTTCGGCTTCCTTGAAGCGTCCGCCCAACTGCGCCCGCCACCGTTCGTCGAAGCGATGGAGCGCGGTTTCGGAATAATCGCCGTCCCGCTGCGCTTCGATCAGTGTCTCGGCGGCGCATTGCCCCGTGAATAACGCCTCGTAGATGCCATCGCCCGTGATCTGGTTGACGAAGCAGCCGGCATCCCCGATCAGCAGCGCCCCCGGAAATACGCGGCGGGTATCAAATGAGAACAGCGGTATCTGCCACGACTTCACCTCTTGAAGCGGATTATCCCCAATCAGTGCGGCGATACGCGGTTTTTGGCAGTAGCGTTCGAGGATGGCGGGCAGGGAATGCGGCTGAGTCTTATAGAAGTCTGACCGGATACCCATGCCGATATTGGCGCGGCGCTGCTCCACCGGGAAGAACCAGGCATAGCCGGGGAGCGTTTCGGGCATGAAGTCGATTTCAATCGCCGGATCGAGATCGGCGGTTGTCTCAACATAAGCGCGCAAAGCGACCGCGACGTATTTGCTCTCCCGGCGTTCCCCGTTCAGGGCGCGCGCAAGCGCCGATGTCGCGCCATCAGCGGCAATTACCACCCGCGCGTGATAGCTGACATCCGTCGTACCCCGCTTCCCCACCACTCCGACAACTCGCCCACCCTCCATCAGTGGAGCGGTCACGCTGACCTGTTCGAACACCGCGCCGCATGCCAGCGCGTGTTGAAACAACAGGTGATCGAAGCGGTAACGCGGCGCGATAAATGCTTCGGAGGTGCTGAAATCGGCGTTGTTGAGTTCGAAGATTGAAGTTTCGTCGATCATATTGCGATGCACGACGCGGCAAATGCGGTTGAAATGGGCTGCGCGGATGGTGTCGGCGATGCCGAGCGATTCAAAGATGCGAAATGCCGCCATTGGCACAGCATCACCACAGGTTTTGTGCCGGGGGAAGGCTGCGCGATCTAGCAGCAGGGTTGCGAGTCCCGCTCGCGCCAGCAACGCGGCGGCAGTGCTTCCAGCGGGGCCAGCCCCGACGACTATCACATCGCACCTCATGTGCATTCTCCTTCGTAGCGGTGATCGAGTTCGGAGGTCAGATACCGGTGAGCAAAATCCCGGATCGTACAGGTTTCGCTGCTCATCAAACCGATGTTCAGCCAGCCGAAATAGTAATAGAGTGAGCGAACGATATCGTGGGGTGCGGTGAGATTGACACGCCGAATCAACTGCTGACGGTTGCACAGTCGCTCGTCAATATCGGGGACAATTCCCGTCAGCATCGTGTGCAGCATGTCCTCACAGGGGTTTTGCCAAGCGTGCCGTTCAATCTCCAAGAGCATCTGGGGCGGGATCAAGCCCGCGGTACTCAGGCTGTGGGCAAAGCGGTGGTACGAATTGACCGCGCTGTTGTCGGCTTCCAACCGGCTGGCGAGACTGGTGGTCACTTGCTGCAACAGGCGATGCGCCCGGGAACGCTCCTCGGACGAGAAGCGCGGTTTGCTCAGTGCCAGTGCCAGTTCATTGGCGATCTGTTCCTCCTGCCAGACATTTTTCGTCAGTAAGCCGTAGTGTTGGCGCAGGTGATGCGCGAGTTCATGCGCAATGAGCCATTCCAACGTCAGATGCAGCAGTTCGATCACATCGTCATTGCGTTCACAGCCGAACAGTGATCGCAGCAGCAAAAGCTGAAGTTTTCCCTGGGGTGTATCCCGATCCGGCAGCGAGAGCGAGATCGACTGCCGCTCAAGATCGTAGTAACAGAGCAGATCATCGGCGGCGCTGAGGTGGAGCTTTGAGCTAAAGTTGATGCCGTGCTGCCGCAGATGGGCTAATACGGTGCGAAAATAGTCCTCTCCCCGGCTGAATAGATCGCGGTGCGTCTTCACAGGTATCGAACCTCGTATTAAAACAGCGATGGATTGAATGAACGGGCGCGACTGCGCTAACCCCGCGAACTTCGCTTATCACGAAGCCGCGAGTTCAACTTACCTTACATGGCGATCCCTTGATTGGTGAACTTTTCCGCCATGACCCGCAGTTCTTCGACCTTGAGATTGGACAGCACCTGCAAGATTTCCGGGGTAGCTTCGATGCCTTCGGACTGCAAGACCGCTTCCGGGGATGCGAGCAAGGCTTCGGCGAAGTCCGGTTCGGTCATCACTTTCATAATCACATCTTCGATTTTGTTCATGTCGGTTCTCCTCCAACAAGGGTGGTATCATGCGCGCGGATAAGCTGCGCGACAGCGCTGATCGAGGCAGTCATATCGAGTTGCTGGGCTTTGAGCAGTTCTCCACGACTGAGTAAGTAGTGCGTTAGCGGCGTGCTGTCCAGAGCAAGGGCGCGCGTATGCAGATCGTTTAGCCATTGTTCGAGCGTTGCCAGCCCCCACGCGAACCCTTCACGCAGCAGCCAACCGAACAGCGACTCACCTTCACCTTTACGCCGCTCACCTTCACACAGGAAGTACGAGGCACTCTGGTGCTGCATATCTTTTTTCCAGCTCAGAACGTCATTCAACAGCTGGTGCCAGCAGCTCAATTGATCATAGAACGCTTCCCATGCGGGCAGTCGATCCAACTGATTGTAGTGCGCCAACACCGCCGCAATCGGAATTTTGCCTGCGACCACCTTCTTCCCGGCAATACGTTGAAAGGTGGCGAGATCGATCTCGCGATTGCTGCTATCTTCAATCGCGAAATCCGCCGACTGCGTGTTCCAGCGAGCGAAATGCCCCCAGAACGGGTGCGTATGCTCAAAATACCGGTGATAGGTCGTGGTCGCCTGTGCATGGAAATAACCGGTCATGGGCAGCAGTGAGCGTTCCAATGGACTTCCCTCGTCCATCACATTGTCAATCATGCGAATGAAGTAGTAGCCGCTCACCGACGAGTACACGAGGTCGCTCTGAAAAGCCGCATCGATCTGCCCGCTCACCGCGTCTTCGACCCACATCGGCAGCAGCAGCATAGGAAACGCCAGCGGATGTTGGAAATAGTCGGTGGCGCGTCCGGTAGGGGTGAGCCCGTTCATCCAGGCCGCGGCGCGGTCTGCCATTCCCGGCGCGAACTGGCGTATATCGGCGATCAGGCGGCTAATGGCTGCCGTGGTCACACTCATTGAGAATGTGCTGTCCATTCGGATTCTCCTGAGCTAACGGCGCGCGTAAATGGCGTAAATATCGGTGTCCGTGAAGTACGGGTCTTGCTCACAGACGATGGTGCGGAACTGCTGGTGCTGGAGCAAGTCGCGGATCGCCTGTAAACGACCATCACGGTTATGCACTTCCGCAAAGACCTGCTGGACTTTGGCCCAATCGTCCGCTTCAAGGCCGTGCAGCACATCGAGCTCACTTTTCTCGGCATCGATCTTCAGAAAGTCAATCCGCTCAATCTGCTGGTGGCGAATGACTTGCGACAGCGTTTGCAGTTCACATGTCACGAACTGGCGTTGGTTAATGTAGCGCGCCAGCAGTTGGATGATTGGCTGGCGCACAAGCGACGGGAGACCCCGGATCCACGCGAGGGCGGGGGGCAGCTGATGCAGACTGCGCGCTAAGAGCGTTTCGGTGAGCTGACGATCAGCCTGTGGTGAGTCGGGATACGCGGTCGAAGCAAAGGTCGCGTTTGGATAATAGGCGAAGCGTGCAATTTCGGGCGCGGCGGATAAGCCGACGTTAAAGGCCTTCAACCGCTGGTGGTCGATGTGCTTGAAGTTCGCCTCCAAAAGCCGAAAAATCGCTGGAATCGGCTCAAAGGCATATACCGAGATCTGCCCGTCACATTGGTCATAGGCCCACAGCGAAAAGATGCCAATATTCGCTCCCACGTCCACGATGACCGCGCCGGGTTCGAGCGTGAGCCCATGCTTGACGTATGCGCCGACCTCGCCATACATCAGGGTTGCTTCCTCACTGCGCGCGGCTGTGATCTCCATGCCATTTGGTAATTTAGTCCGCTGCATTCTCACGGCTGACCTCCGCATGTAAGCCCTGCCCATGAGCCAGCTGGACAATGATGTCCGCAATTTCAAAGACGGCGCGATGCCACTCGCGCTCCAGACTGCTGTTCACCAGCGTCGACCGAAGGATGCTCTCGACCGCACTGGACAGTTCAGGTACGCGGATCACAGCGCCGACGCCTGATTGCCGCAGCCAGTCTTCATTGCCCCGCTGCACCAGCGCCAATGAGCGCGATTCAATCGCCACCAAAGCTGATCGTGTGACAATCGCCTCGGTGATGGTCATCGATCCCGGTTTGCCAATGATGACATCGGCGAGGTGATAGTAGTAGGCGGGCGCTTCAGGCAGAAAACTCAGAACCAATTTGCGGTAAGGTGGGGTGAATGTCGCTAAATCGTCAAACAGCGCCTTGTGCCGCCCACACAGGAAGATGACATTGATTGGCGTCTGCACCTTACATAATTCTTCCGCGCACCGCTTCACAAAGATCGATCCCTGACCGCCAAAGCCGACGAGCACGGTTGGCTGCGCCGGATCGAGCCCCAGTTCACGCAGCGCCGCTGCCTTGTTGGCGGGCGGCGGATCATAGAATAACGGATCGATGGGCATCCCGCTGACCTCGATCCGCCGGTCAATCGGAATGCCGAGAGCGGCGGCCTGCTGATTCAGTTTAGGCGTTGGGTTGATGTAATAGGCATCCATCCGCGTGTCAAACCAGTAGTTTCGCATTGTTTCTTCATAATCGCACGGCATGACCACGTAGGGGCAGTCGGGATGTGTCGTATGCAACGCACGTTCCAGCAGCAGATTGCAGATGGGCAGCACGGACACCACAGCGTCCGGCTGATCATTCTGCCAGAAGCGCGCGATCTGCTGGATCATCGCAGGGGGGATGTGCGCCTGAATGGTCTGAAACAGCCCGACCTGCCGCCGGGCAAAGTAGGCGCGCTCGTGCTGTACTCCCCAGTTGAACACATCGATGCCGATGTGCGCCAGTTGGTGCAGTCCCGAGTGCAACGCCAAAATGTCGGTCAAATTTACCGCCCGCACCTCCACCGGTTCGCCCTGCATGTGCAGCGCCTTTTTCAACGCAAATGCGGCCGAACGATGACCCGATGTGACATCAAAATAGAGAATATCGATGCGTTTCATCACGCCTTTCCTTGTATTCATGGAGAACCGGTTGGTGGATGGCGAAAAAATGATGACCGCAGCATAACTGGCGAGCGTTACAACGTCGTTACAGCAGCGTTAAGCTGAAAGAATGCTGGGGGGGTACTTCATGAATGTAAGGGTATAACTGCGCAGATTTCGACTGCATTGTTGCTTTAGTCACACCAGCGAAGTGGGATTTCGTGGACTCGTTGATGGGCGCAGCAAACGGGAACCGTTGATCATTTCCGACATGCGTGTGCGCTCCAGTTGTGATCGAAAAGGCATGCATCATTCCCAAGCGCGGTCAATGGGTTGAAAAAAGACAATAGCTCGACGAAGACCCCGTTGAGAGCGGGGTCTTTTTGTCGTTTCGGAATGTCACGCGAGCTGTGCGCGGGGTAGTGTAAAAGGTCGTTAAACGACCACAGCTGGTTTGTGAGTTCGAGTGTTATGGGCGCCGAACGGTGAGATTGAGGTTCCAAATCCTATGAAATTCACGGAATTGAGCAAGTGCGGATTCTCAACGGCTTAGTTCAGCAGTACCCCGGGCTGCCTTCTCATGTGGCGCCGAGCGACTAGTATTTTCCGAACTTAAGACCGGCTTGATACATGGCAACGATGTTCTTTACTGGGATATCGCCCTGTAAAGATGGATGTCCCGGAGAGAGAATATAGCTGCCACCTGCGCCAAGCTGCTCAATCACCCGCTTTACTTCCGCTTGGACGTCTTCCTCACTGCCGCGAGGAAGAATCTTTTGCGCGCTGACACCGCCAGAGAACGAGAGGCGATCTCCGAATTCTGTTTTCAATTCCTGGGCATTCATCAGCGGGACTTCGGGCTGTAGGGGATCGAGAATATCAACACCCCACTCGATTAGGTCAGGAATAATCCGCCGGACATTTCCGTCTGTGTGGAACAGCACTTTGATGTTGTATTGATGAGCTAGTTCCGCCAGCTTCTTGATCCATGGGCTCAAATAGCTGCGCAGCATCTTAGGACTGATCAAGAGATTCTCCTGACCACCAATATCATCAGCAAGGCGGAAGATATCAATCAGGTCTCCGACCTCTTCAAAGATTCGGCGGAAATAGTCGTAATAGAACCCGCTCACTTGGTCGATGATGAAGGACGCCAGCTTTGGATCAGTCGCCATTTCCAAAAGCATTCGCTCGAACCCTCGATACAGTGTCGCGTGTTGAAAAACAGAAGCACCGGTTGCCGCGATCGCGAACTCCTCCGCCCACGGTTCCAAGTCACGCCGCAGGGTCGAGTAGTCAAACCAGTCAGCCTGAGGCCACGGAAAGGCCTGTAGCTCATCGATTGAGTTGTACTCTGCCAGACAAGGGATTCCTGACGAGTACGCTTTGCCAAAGGGAGTCTCTGTGACAATTTCGTGGTAACCAAAGATCAGAAACAAGTCCCCACACCAGTCTGGTGGTATGTCCAGCTCTGAAGGCCCAATAAACCGTGGACCTACCGATCCTTTATAGTCGATGCCCC
>CALKIA010000338.1 GCA_937988705.1 uncultured Chloroflexota bacterium
GCCCGACTTCTGGATGATCTCAAGGCCACCCGCTAAGACCAGAAACAGGCCTTTAGCCGGGTCACCCTCATGAAACAGGTACGTGCCCGGCTCGGCTTCAAATAATCTGCCTTGACTTTGTAGATCACCCAGCTGTTCGTCACTAAACGCGGCGAACAGCGGCATACGTCGTAAGTATTCAGCCATTCCAGCACCTCTCCGTGATATGCACATAATAACCATTCAGGAGCGGTTTGTCCTCCATCTTAAGACCAATCATGCCGGATTGGATTCAATCTTCCATTCTCATCGGGATTATCTTAAGCTTCTGTCGTTTGTCCGATGAGGAGAGTTAGCTTTGAGCAGTACTACCGTTCTGGGGCGTATGCTGCGTTACCTGCGCCCATATTGGGGATGGGCGGCTGTGGCGCTGGTTGGGGTATTGAGCAGCACAGCCCTGTCAATCGCCATCCCTACCCTGTTGCGTGATGTCATCGACATCGGCGTAAGCCAGGGCGACAGCGGTTACATGCTGGGGGCGGGCGTGCTCGTCATCGGCTTAGGCGTTTTGCGCGGAATCGCTGGCTTCGTTTACCGCTACTTCGGCGAACGCATGTCACATTTCATCGCGTTCGACTTACGCAACGAAATTTACGACAAAGTGCAAAACCAGTCGTTCACCTATCATGACACATCGCAGACCGGAACACTCATCACGCGGGCCATCAGCGACGTGGCCGAGATGCAGCGTTTCTTCGCCTATGGGCTGATCGATGGACTGAACACGCTGCTCCTCATCGTGTTCGCCAGCACGATCATGTTCATTTCCAGCCCGGTATTGGCAGTCCTCGCTATGATTCCCTTGATCCCGCTGGCCTTCTTCTCGCGCGGCTTCGCCAACGCGGTTGACCCGGCCTGGCGAAAAATCATGGATCGCCTGCAAACGCTCGGTAATTTCATTCAAGAGACAGCGCTCGGCGCGGAAGTTGTGCGCGCCTTCGCCCGCGAACAACACGAGATCAAGCGCTTTGCCGATAGCAATCAGGAACTGTATTACGAGCAGATCAAGCTCGTCACGAAATGGGGGACGTATATCCCGCTCAGCACCTTCATCATCGCCTTTTCGACCGCCATTGTGCTGTTCTTCGGCGGCCTCATGGAGCAGACGGGCTTCGGCGGGGTGACTGTGGGGATCGTCGTCGCCTTCAACGCCTATGTGCTGCTGCTCGCCATGCCCATTCGTTTTCTCGGCTTTGTCATCCTGCTCATCACGCAAGGGCTGAGCAGCGGACGGCGCGTATTCGAAATCCTCGATGCCGAAGAAAAAGTGACCAACCGCGCAGACGCCAAACCGATGCCAGAATGGCGCGGGCATGTTCAGTTCCACAATGTCACGTTCACCCACGCGGGCGCAACCAAACCGACACTTCGCGGCATCACGCTGGAAGCCCGCCCCGGCGAAATCATCGGCTTAATTGGGCAGACGGGCGCGGGTAAGTCCACGCTTGTCAACCTGATCCCGCGCTTCTATGATGTATCGGAAGGCAGCATCAGCATCGACGGCGTCGATGTGCGGGACATCCCGCTGAGTGATCTGCGCCAGCACATTGGCTTTGTCCTGCAGCAGTCGCTGCTGTTTTCCGCCACCGTGCGCGAAAATATTGCCTATGGCCACCCGGACGCAACGAACGAACAAATCATCGCGGCGGCCAAAGCGGCAAACGTCCATCCGTTCATCAGCGAATTTCCTGAAGGCTACGAAACCCTGATCGGTGAACGCGGCGTAACACTCTCCGGCGGGCAAAAGCAGCGCGTCGCCATCGCCCGCGCCCTGCTCATCAACCCGCGCATCCTCATTCTCGACGACTCAACCAGCAGCGTGGATACGCGCACCGAGCGGATCATCCAGCAGGCGCTGGATACGGTGATGGCCGGGCGCACGACGTTTATCATTGCACAGCGCATCAGCAGCGTGCAGAAAGCTAATCAGATCTTCGTGCTGAAAGATGGCTCAATCATTGAACGGGGCAAGCATGACGAGCTGCTGGCGTTGAACGGCCACTACGCCGAAATCTACCGTTTGCAGTTGGCGGATCAGGAACGGGTGCGGCAGGAGTTAGCCGATTTCAGTAAGCTGCGCGTACCGATTGAGATTGACAAGCGCTCGACAGACGAATATCGCCGCGCCATTGCTGACGAAGCGACAGGAGACTAAGCATGGCGATCGCTACCGCCGACGAAAAAGATCGGCTCGATTTTGACTGGCAAACAACCAAGCGGCTCGCGTACTATCTGAAGCCGAACAAGACGCGCATTTACTGGGCGCTGTTCGCCTCCCTGATCAGCGCTATGGCCAATGTCGCCGGACCGCCGATCATCGGGTGGGCCGTGGATCAAGGCGTAAATACGCACAGCCCCACCGTGGTCGGCATCGGCGTGTTCGCTTACATGTTGACGCAAGGCATCGGCGCGCTGGCCTTCCGTATCCAGATTACGCTGATGGCGCAGGCCGGCCAACGTGCGATTCAGGATTTACGCGACGACCTGTTCAGCCATATCCAGCACCTGTCGATCTCGTTCTTCGCCAAGTACGAGACCGGACGTTTGATCGCGCGTATCATCAACGATGTGAACACCCTGCGCGAGGCGATTACGTGGGCGGTCGTCGGCACGTTCCGCGACCTGCTCTCGCTCATCGGCGTGGTCCTCACCATGCTGGTGATCAACCTCCCGCTGACGTTCGTCGCCTTCGGCGTGTTGATCCTGCTGATTCTCGTCGCGAACATCTGGCGGGTGCATGCCCGTACAACTTACCTGCAGGTCGTAGAAACCAACTCGAAGATGAACGCCGAGCTGGCCGAAGCCTTCAATGGGGTGCGTGTGACGCAGGCGTTTAACCGGCAGGGTCACAATCTTCAGCGCTTCACCGAGACATTCAACGAACGCAACCGCGCCGCCAATCTGCGCGCGACCTTGGTCGCGTCGCTGTTCTTTCCCAGCATTGAGTTAATCGGCGGCGTGGCAACAGGGTTGATCATCTATGTCGGTGGCACGCTCGTCCTCCAGCAGCAGTTGTCGATTTTCACCCTGCTGACCTTCGTACTCTACATCGACCAGTTCTTCCAGCCGATCCGCCAATTGGCGCAGCGCTACAACCTGTTCCAATCGGTGATGGCTGCGGGCGATAAGTTGTTTCACCTGCTCGACCGCCCGATTGAGATCAGCGACCCGCCCGCAGCGCAGACGCTCCCGCGGATTACGGGCGCAGTGCAATTTGATCACGTAAGCTTTACCTATGACACCGAAGACAAGGACGCCCCCGTCCTCATCGATGTCAGCCTCGACGTACCCGCCGGGACGACGGTGGCGCTGGTCGGACACACAGGCGCGGGCAAGTCGACCATGATCAAGCTGATTATGCGCTTTCACGATGTGAAAACGGGGACCGTGAAAATTGATGGCATCGACGTGCGCGACGTGGCGCAGGCCAGTCTACGCAGTCAAATGGGCGTCGTGCTGCAAGAAACGTATCTGTTTTCTGGCACGGTCATGGACAACATCCGTTACGGTCGCTTGAACGCCAGTGATGAGGAAGTGATCGCAGCCGCCACGGCGGTCGGCGCACACCACTTCATCAGCGCGCTGGAAAATGGCTATCATACGGAAGTCCGCGAAGGCGGTTCGCTGCTCTCGCAAGGGCAAAAGCAGCTCCTTGCGTTCGCGCGGGCGCTGCTCGCCGACCCCCGCATTCTGATTCTGGACGAGGCAACCAGCAATATCGACACGCAGACCGAAAAGCTCATCCAAACGGCGCTCGCGCGACTGCTCGAAGGGCGCACCAGCTTTGTGATCGCGCACCGCCTGAGCACGATTGTCAACTCGAATCTGATCGTCGTCATGGATCACGGTCGCATCATCGAACAGGGGACGCATCAGGAACTGCTGGCAAAAAATGGCGCGTACGCGGGCATGTACACGATGGTCTAGGCGGATTGGCTCTCCTCACGACTGTCAGTTATGATTGGCAGTATGGGATACCGTCAGCAATACCGCTCACACAGCGCGGACATCTTCCGCCGCTATACGGGACGCGAGCAGGTGATCTTCACGGGGCGAGGTGCGACAGCGATCTGGGCGGCGCTCACCGCGTGGAGTTTCACCGATCAGCCCGTGCTCATCCCCGCCAATACCTGTTATATCGTCTTGTGGGCGGTGCTGCTCAGCGGCAACCGCCCCATCCTCGTCGATATTGATCCCCGTACCGGCCTGATCACGCCGGAGACGCTCACCGCGACCGGGATTGAGCATCCAGCGGCAGTGATCCCGTGTCATCTGTATGGACTGCCTGCGCCGATGTCCGAGATCGAAGCGTGGGCCACTGCGCACGGCGCAAAAGTCATCGAAGATGCGGCGCAGGCCATGATCGCCCCGGAAAGCTCAATCGGCAGTTGGGGGGACGCTGCCATTTTCAGCTTTGGCACGGGCAAAATCGTGGACGTGGGACTGCGCGGTGCCTTGCTGTGCAATGACGCAGCCTTCGCCGCCGAGATCAAGCGCCTGCTCAGCTTGCTGCCCGTGATTGATGAGCGGATCGCCGCGCTGGAAAAACAGTGGCTGACTTTATACTGGGCGACGCACCAATTTGAATCAGAAAATATCCCAATTTCGAGCTTATATCCCACATTATTCCAAATTTTTCGTGATATTACACTGTATATTGCACCGACACACAATTATCGTGAACTATACGACGCGTTGGTGAACCACTTGCCGTCCAGCGCGAACGCGTCAACCAGTGGGGCTGTTCGGCGGGTCGAAGACGCCCTCGCCTATGATGTGCTGATCGACAACGGTCTTTTTCGAACGCTGCCCCGGTTTGCGGATCAGGGACTGTGGCGCTACCCCTTACTTGTGCCAGCAGAAGTCCGCGGCGATCTGTTCGACTATCTGCAAGCGCGGCGGCTGGATGTTACACGCTGGTATCCGTCGCTGCAGCCGATGGTCGGCGCGCTGTGTCCCGACATCGTACAGCCGCCCACGCCGTCCGCCGACGAGTTCTGCGCACAAATCCTCAATTTGCCACTGAACCAACTCAGCGATCCGCCACAACCAATCATCACGGCCATTCACGACTACCGAAGCGAGAACCGACTATGAACGACATTGAACTCTTGCATGTTCTACGCGGCGCTCAGATCGAATCAGTGCATCGGGGCAGCGTGGCGATTTTCGGCCAATCGGGCAAGCTGATCCACGCGCTCGGCGAGCCGATTCAGCCCGTATGGCTGCGGTCCGTCGCCAAGCCGTTTCAGGCGGGCTACGTCGTCGAATCGGGCGCAGCGGAGCGCTTTGGGATTACGCAACCAGAACTCGCGGTGATGTGTGGGTCGCATGGGGGCACGTCCGAGCAAGTCGACTTGCTGCGCGGCGTACTGGACCGAATCGGCGCATCCGTCGCTGATCTGCGCTGTGGGGTATCCGCGCCGCTGGATCGGAAAGCCGCCGAGGCGCTGGCGCTCACCGGCGAACAGCCCACCGCGCTGAATCATCCGTGTTCCGGCAAGCACACGGGGATGCTGGCCATCTGCAAAGCGGTAGGCTGGGATACCGAGGGCTACGAACACGCCGATCACCCGCTGCAAACCGCGATTCGCGAATATCTCGCACAGGCGGCCGGCGCAACCCGCATCGCCGTGGCGCTGGATGGGTGCAGCGTGCCGACCTTTGGTCTCTCGCTCTACGCCGTCGCGCTGGCTTTCGCCCGGTTGAGCGCTATTCCGCGGATTCCCGATGCGATGCGCTCATATCCTGTCCTGATGAGCGGCCAGCGGCGCATGGATACCACACTCATGCAGCTGACGGGTGGGCGTATCATCGCCAAAGATGGCTCAGAAGGTTTGTTCGCGCTGTGCATCCCCGAAGCGGGCATCGGCCTCGCCATCAAAATCAGCGATGGTTCGACGCGCGCGCTCATGCCCGTGCTGGCCGAACTGCTGGCACGTTTTGGTCATTTGGGCCCTGACGAACGCGAGCATCTGCACGCCGCCTACCCGACCGCGATCCCGATTCACACGGGCGAAATCGCGGGTGAACTGAAAGTAGTCATCTGATGTATACACTCGACCGGCAAGAGCGCATGCGCGCCCGCTACAAACAGATCAAGGCGGGCTACCGTCCCGCGCTGGAAATCTACTCTGAGCTGCTCAATAACCTCGTCGACGAGCAGACACTGCTGCTCGATGCGGGCTGCGGCCCCGGAGGTCTGGTCAAGGAGACGGTGGGCACGGCACGGCGCGTGACCGGCGTCGATCGCTACGTATCCTCCTTCGCCGATCAGCTCGAAATCCCGGAAGCGGTCGAAGCGGATTTGAGCGCCCTGCCCTTCGCGGATAACTCGTTCACGCTGATCACCTGCTCGTGGGTGCTGGAACATTTACCCGCTCCGGCAGCGGTATTCAGTGAATTCAGCCGCGTCCTGAAACCGGGCGGCCGGGTCATCTTCATCACGCCGAACAAGCGCAACTACGCCGTCTGGCTGCGACGGCTTGTGCCGAGCAGCATCAGTCAGCGGCTCGTTCATGCGATTTACGCGCGCGACGAACACTTCATCAACCCGACGTACTACCGCGCGAATACGCAGCGCGACATCGACGCGGCCATGCAAGCGGCCGCGCTGCGCCCGGTGCGCCTGGATCACATCAGCGATCCATCGTATCTGGCGTTCAATGAACTGCTGTTTCGCGTGAGCATCCTGATCGAAGCGGCGCTCGACCGCTTCAGCCCGAAGAGCCGGGTGCATCTGGTGGGGGTGTATCAGAAGCGCTAAAGGGGTGGAGGGACACCGTAGGCAATGCCCCTCCTGCAAGCTAGTGATTAGATCCCGGACGCGGTTTCGCCGTATTCCCCTGAGCTGTACACATACACCGGCATCGACGCGTCGCGCGTCTCTTCCCAATTGCCGCCGCCATGCAGCCATGTGAACAACCAGCGGGCATCGCTCACCGTCAGGTTGACACAGCCATGACTCTGGCGGTAGCCGAACAAGTCATGCCAGTAGGTGCCATGCAAGCTGATGCTGTTATCGAAGTACATTACCCACGGCACACTTTGCAAAGCGTAAGCGCTCGGCGCGCCGGTCGCCCCGGCCATTGCATCGGCGGGGAGACTCGCCCACACATCAAATAAACCTTCATTCGTCTCAAAGCCCTCTAGCCCGGTGGAAACCAGCGTCGCAAACACCGGGTTATCGCCTTCATAGGCGACCAGCGTTTGCTCGTACAGGTCCACCGCAACCCACTTCGCATCCTCAGCGACGCCTTCCGGCCGTTCGATGCGCTGGGCTTTGGCGACGAAGCGTTGTTCTACCCACTGATTGGGGCCGATCATATACCAGCGCCAGCCTTCATCGTCGTAGGCGACGGAGAAAACATTCACGCGCTCGTAGCGATCAATCCAGCGCTCGGTGGCTGTCGAATACGGCCCACCGGGGTATTCGGACGTGTAAATGCGGCTCAAATCCAGCACCCAAGCAAACGGATTTTCCAAACCATCCTCAATCGTCACACCCGTGAAGTACGAAGGCTGCGTCCAGCGCGCCAAATTGCGCTGAATCCAGCGGCCATCTTCGATTTGCAGCCAACCTTCGACACTCAGGTCGATGGCGCGCACGAAATTGAAGCCAGCCGGGATTTCGCCGGACACCTCGCCACCCGCCGCCGCATAGGTCGCAATCGCATCGGGGCCAACCCGCCAGAAGCTGTACGTATCCAGCGTGTAAGCGTCGAGATCAATCGCTTCGACATGCGGTGGGCGGGGGAAAGCCTCAATCATGGCGAGGCACTCGGCATCGAGTTCGCTGCCGTCGATGTGTTCGGCACACACCGTTGGATCGAAGTCCAATGTGTCTTGCGCCGAGGCGGCCGGGGCGATCAGCAACAGGAACAGCGTAAACAGTAAGAGTCGTCTCATATCCATACCTCTAACCAAACCAGAGCGCCAAAAACTCTACAGAGACAGGCGTCGTTTGTAAAGGGGCGTACAGCAAACGGTGGTTTGCTGAGGGACGCTGACCCGCAGCCGAGCATCGTTCTTCGAGCCAGGACAGGCTCATACACGCCGGATCTGGTGATTGCTTGTCGGTGTATCCTCCTAAAATCATGTGAAATTGATGACGATTGACGCACCCGTTGCAGGCTACAATTGCCATGATGGTAAATGAAAGAAACCCCGTGATGAGCACCCGCGCCCCTGCGCACCGCCGACTTGATCTCCGTCCCGCCCTGTTCCTCTGGATTCTCGTGTTCGCACTGGGAAGTCTGGTCTTCCGCGACCACCTGCCCACGTTCATCGTGCTTCACTTGATGGTCTCGGAGGCGTTGGCCATCACACTCTATGTGATCGCCCCGCGCAAACAGCGGAATACCGTCCGCCGACTGATTATCTTCCTGATGGGTACGATCCTGTTTAGCATGACGGTATTTTCCGGACGCGGCAATATGCAAATCGAAGGGCTGTTCTTCGGTTTGCTGCTCACGCTGACCCACCCTGCGGTGCTGCACTATACGCTCGCCAAGATCGCCGGGCCGCTGCTGTTCGGGCGCGTATGGTGCGGGTGGGCCTGCTGGTTCGCCGCCCTGTTCGATCAACTACCGTATCGGCGCAGCAAAGGGCGCTTGCGCGGTCATTGGGGTTGGCTGCGCTACGCGCATTTCGCCTTGAGCTTGGGGCTGGTGCTGCTGTTCTGGTTCGGCTACGAGTATCACGATGGCGCCAACGGGGTGAGCGGTCTGCTGTGGTTCCTCATCAGCGCAGGGTTATACATCCTGTCGGGCATTATTCTCGCCATCGTCCTCAAAGATAACCGGGCCTTCTGCAAATATGTCTGCCCGATCAACGTCCCCCTCAAGCTGAGTTCGAGCCGCTCACTCTTACGTATCACCGGGGATGCCGCCAAATGCAACGACTGCCACGCCTGTGCGCTCATCTGCCCGATGGATATTCGGATTCCGCAGTATGTGACGGGCGGCCAGCGGGTTTTGTCGACTGAATGCACGCTGTGCATGAACTGTATCAACGTGTGCCCGAAAGACGCGCTGAGTCTCTCGCTCAAGTGGGATCATGGCGCTGAAAAACTCCGCCCGCGCAAACTTCAAGCGGATCTCGATTGGCTGCGCGGGCTCAAGTTTGGGCGTGTGCTGCGCTTCAAAAACAACCTACCGCGCCTCCCGCAGGACTAAGTCGTATCAGCTACTGAGCAGCCGTGCCACGATGCCGATGACGCCGCCGCCGAAAATCAGCCACGTCGAATTGACTTTGAAACGGATGAGGAGCACGGCCGCGATCAGGGTCAGCGCGATCGTCAGCGGATCGATCAGCGCGGCGCGCGCAATTTCCAACGTGACTGCCGCCATGAGCCCGATCGCCGCCACGTTGACCCCATCCAGTAACGACGCTGTCCACCGCGACTGCCGCATCTTCGGAATGAATGGATTGGTGATCAACACGAGGATGAAGCCGGGCAAGAAGATCCCGAGCGTCGCGACAATCGCGCCGGGCACGCCCAGCAGTTGATAGCCGATAAACGTCGCCGTCGTGAACAGCGGCCCCGGCGTGAACTGGCCAATCGCAACCGCGTCGAGCAGTTGGCGATCGGTCAGCCAGCCCAACCGCTCGATCAGATCGGTGCGTAGGAAGGCGAGCAGCACGTAGCCGCTCCCATAGATCACCGCGCCCATTTTGATGAAGGTCAGAAACAACTCGTTGAGCGTCACAGTAACAATCTGCGCCAATGGCAGCCAAACCAGCGCACCGGTCGGCGCACGGCGCAGATTCTGCACGATCATCACAAACAGCGCCGAGCCGAACAGCAGGCCGAGTTCGCTTAAGCCGAAGAGGTTGAGCAGGAAGACGACAAGCCCTACGGCGCTCAATAACCGGGACTTGAACGCTTTACGCCCTAACAGCCAGATCGCCTGTCCGATGACCGCGATGACGACGGGCTTGATCCCGTAGAGCAGGCCATCGGCGGCGGGTGTCCGGCCGTACGCTTGATACACCCATGCCAGCGCTATGACGATCAAGGCGGCGGGCAGGATGAAACACACGCCAGCAACCAGCAGACCGCGCCACCCCGCCCGTACATAGCCGATATGCATGGTCATTTCGGTAGAACTGGGACCGGGGATCAGGTTGGATGCGCCCAACAAGTCAAGAAAATGTTCGTCGGTGAGCCAACCCCGCCGCCGAACGAATTCGTCGTGAAACATCCCGATATGCGCGGCGGGGCCGCCGAATGCGGTCACCCCAAGCCGGAGAAAAATACCAGCTAATTCGAGCAAGTGTTGTGCAGAGGCCAATCCCGCTCCTTCTCAAATCTCAATTCGACCGTAACGCACCGCGCCTGTCTTATAATGCTAAGATCCTGCATAAACTTCAGAATTGCGCGGAGCAGCCCGGCCACATGGAAACCATCAATAATCGCTACATTCTGCATGGCATTCTGGGCGAAGGTGGTATGGGCGTCGTCTATCGCGCAATCGACCGTCTGACGAATCGTCAGGTAGCGCTCAAGCGGGTGTATTCAGCCGCCAAGGCGCTCAACGCCAATGCTCACAATGACGATGTGCACTTGGAGCTGGCGCGCGAGTTTCAGGCGTTAGCCGCCCTGCGCCATCCCAATATCATCAGCGTCCTCGATTATGGCTTCACGCAGGATCATGTACCTTATTTTACGATGGAACTGCTCAAAGAACGCCGCACCATTATGCGCGCGGGCCATGCACTCTCTCTGGAGGGTAAAGTCGATCTACTCGTGCAAGTACTGCGCGCTCTCCTGTACATTCATCGCCATGGGATTTTGCATCGTGATCTCAAACCAAGCAACGTACTGGTTGTGCGCCAGCCAGAGACGGGTGCGAATCTGGTCAAGGTGCTGGACTTTGGGTTATCCGTGGAAGCAGGCGAAGCACAGGGCGCGCTCGGAACCCTGCCCTACATGGCGCCCGAAGTCCTGTTAAGTGCTGTCGAGCATCATCCACCCTATCTCACCGTCGGCGTTGACCTGCACGCCGTCGGCGTGCTCGGCTATCAACTGGTCACCGGACGTTACCCGTATCGAATCGAAAATATCGAAACGCTCGTACAGGATATCCTGTACGGTCGCCCCGATTTCAGCAAAACCGATCTGCCGACTGCGATCATCAAGGTGCTCGAACGCCTGCTCATGAAGCAAGCGCAGGATCGCTACGCCGATGCCGCCGATGTGATCCATGATTTACGGGCCGCACTCGGCCAACCGCAGCTGACCGACGACAGCGCAACGCGCGACAGCATTTTGCAGGCGGCGAAATTCGTCGGGCGGACGCAAGAGCTCAAGCGGTTGGAAGACGCGCTGCAGCAGGCCAACGCGGGCACAGGCAGCCTGTGGCTGATCAGCGGCGCATCTGGCGGGGGCAAATCGCGCCTACTGGATGAATTGCAAACTCGAGCGCTGGTGAACGGGATCACCGTACTACGCGGGCAAGGCATCGAAAACGGGGGGCTCCCGTATCAGCTCTGGCGTGAGCCGCTGCGTCAGCTCCTGCTGTCAATTCCCGTGGACGATCTGGAAGCGGCGACGATCAAGCCGCTGGTGCCGGACATTCAGGTGTTGCTCAAGCGCACGATCTCCGATGCGCCGGTCGTCAGCAGCGAAACCGCCCAGCAGCGCCTCTTGACGACGATCGTGCGCCTATTCCAGCGGCACACGAGCACTACGCTGCTGGTGCTGGAAGATCTTCACTGGGCGATCGAAAGTCTCGAACCGCTCAAACGTCTGCTCACCAGTGTGCATGACATACCACTGCTGGTCATCGCCAGCTACCGCCCCGAAGAACGCCCGACGCTCCCACAGGAATTCCCCGGTGTCCCACTGATCGCGCTCGATCGCCTGAATACCGAACAGATTGCGCTGCTGTCCGCCTCGATGCTGGGAAATGCCGGTCGCCGTGCCGATGTGCTGCAACTGCTGGAACAGGAAACCGAGGGGAATGTTTTCTTCTTGATTGAAGTGGTACGCACATTGGCCGAAGATGCGGGCAGTCTCAGCCGCGTCGGCGAAGCCACCCTGCCGACCCGGGTCTTCTCCGGCGGTGTGGCGATGCTCGTGCGCCGTCGTTTACAGCACGCCCCGGCCTGGGGGCAAGCGCTCCTCAAACGCGCCGCAGTGGCTGGACGGCTGCTTGATCTCCGGGTACTGGACTCGCTGAATGCGGAGCGCGCCTACCTCGGCGAACATGGCCTCAGCGACTGGCTGAGTGCGTGCGCTGATGCCGCCGTGCTCGAACATCACGCGGGAGTCTGGCGATTCACCCACGATAAGCTGCGTGAAACGCTGATCAATGAATTGGGTGACGAACGCCCCGCCCTGCATCGAGAGATCGCGCAGACGCTCGAAGCGGTCTACAGCGACCCCCTAAGCCACACCGCGTATGCCGAAATGCTGCTCAATCACTGGCAGCACGCTGTTGAGCCGGAGAAAGAAGCCCATTACGCGCTGATCGCTGCCGCACAAGCGGTGCGGTTCACCGGAAAATATCGCGCGGCGCAAGACTGGCTGGAACACGCACTCGACCTGATCACCACTGGCCGCCTTGTGGAGGCCGACCGCACCCGGATGAAGCTGCTCCAGTTGCTGGGAGATGCCCTGTCCCGGCAGTCGCAGTACGCCCCGGCCGCCCAACAGTACGAAGCGAGCATGGCGCTGGCCGAACGGCTCAACGACTCCTCGGCGCTGAGTGCCAGCCTGACCGGACTGGCCGAGATCGGTCTCTATCAGACCCAGCTCGCGCCCGCCATTACTTATGCCGAGGCAGGTCTGAAGATCAGCCGCGAAACGGCTGATCGTGCAGGGATCGCGCGCTGCTTGCAGTTGATTGCGCAGGCGCATCTCTACAAGGGTGAACTCGTCGAGGCGCAGCAGAAGTTCGCAGCGAGCCTCAGCTTATACCGTGAACTCGATCTCCAACCGGAAATCGCCGGACTGCTGAACAGTCTGGGGACAATCGCCAGTATTCAAGGCGACTTTAGCGAGGCGCGCAGCCTGTGGGAGCAAAGCTACGCTATCACCCGGCAGATTGGCGATCGTTACCGCACCGGCGTGCTGCTGCACAACCTTGCACAAATTGCGGCTGATCAGGCGCAGTTTGTGTCGGCGCTGGAGAAAGTCAAGGAAGCTGCTGACCTGTTTCGCGAGCTCGGCCTGCGACAGAACTTCGGCATGGCGCTGAACACACAAGGATCGCTGCTTCTGCGCCACGGCGACATCGCGCAGGGGCAGACCCTATGTCAGGAAAGTCTCGCGATCCGCCGCGCCATCAATGACCGGAATGGAGTAGCCACGTCGACCTGCAACGTCGCCGTGAGCTATCTCTTGCAACGCCAGTATGAGACCGCCGAACCCTTGTTTCAGGAGAGTTTGGCCTTCTTCCGCGAAGCGGGTAATCGCCGCTGGATCGGGCAAACGCTCCGTGATCTGGGCGTGGTGGCCTACCTGCAAGGCCAGCATGAGCTCGCCGCTGAACGCTTGCGCGAAAGCCTCACTCATTTTGAAGCTCTGAACGATGGTCGTGGAGTGGTTTTCGCGCTGGCCGTCCTGGTCGGCGTAAACGCCAGCCAGTTACAGATCCCAGAAGCCCGCGCTGACCTCAGGCGCGGGCTTACCCTCGCGCTGGATCTCGAACTGCCGATGCCCAAGATCAAAGTTCTGGTCGCGGCGACCACTTTGGCCGCTCACCTTGATCAACCAGAAACCGCCGCGCGCTGGTTCGGTTTGCTCCAGCAGCACACAGCGACCATGCACGAAGATCGTTTACTGCTCGACCATCTGCGTCCGGCCGTGCTCCAACGCATCACCAACGACTGTTTCGATCAACAGCAGGCCCGCGGTCAAACGCTTGAACTCGATACCGAACTCACCGCTCTCAGTCAAAATACGCTCTACGTCGATTTGCCGTGAACTTTCTATCCCGGAGCTGGTATTAGGGATCGAAGGGAGTGGCACGGCGTGGATGACGAGGAACTGGCGGAACAACTGCAACGGGGTGATCGTCGGGCGTTAGCGCCATTAGTCGAACGCCACTACGATGCGCTCATCGGCTATGCCTACCGTTTGACGTATGGCGATCGTGCGCTGGCCGAAGATCTCGTTCAGGAAACGTTTTTGCGCGTGCTGCGCGGCATCAGCAGCTACCAGTTTCCGCGCCCATTCAAACCGTGGCTGTATGCGATTGCGACGAACCTCGCGCGCAATCATTACGCCAGCGCGGATCAGCGTCGCACCTCCAGCGATGAGGTGGACGATCTACCCGACGCGGAGGAACCCGACACGTTCATCATCGCCCACGATGAGCAGCAGCGGGTGATCGCCGCATTGCGCAGCCTGCCGGATCACCACCGGGAAGTGATCATCCTCGCCTACTATCAATCACTCACGCTGGCCGAGATCGCCGACACCCTCCACATTCCGCTCGGCACGGTCAAATCGCGCCTATCGAATGGAATCGCCCGCCTGCGAGAAAAGATGAAAGCCTATGCAGCAACTTGATGACGATGTGCGCGCCTTTCTCGATAGTTGGCAAACACCGACCGTCGATCCAGCGGCACAAACGGAACTCTTAAGGCGCTTGCAGGCGCTGCCCTTGCTGCCGGAACGGTCAGCGCTGCGCCTATCGCTGCGCTGGGCGTGGCTGCTCGCGCGTTCGCAGCTGCGCCTCGTGCACCCGGCTACATGGATCGCCTCGGCGCTGGTGATGGCGCTCGGCGGTGCAGTGACACTGGCGCTCTATCGCCCCACGGTAAGCGGCAATGATCTGCCATTTGTCATGGTCGCGCCGCTGGTCGCCGCGCTAGGTGTAGCTTTTCTGTACGGGGAGGGACATGACCCGCCGCTCGAATTACAGTTGTCCACGCCGGTATCACCGCATGTGATCTTACTGGCGCGGCTGGCACTCCTATTTGGCTTCAATCTGCTCCTCGGCGTAGGGTGCAGCGTGA
>CALKIA010000339.1 GCA_937988705.1 uncultured Chloroflexota bacterium
GGGCGCTGCTCGCAGGGGCGCTGCTCGCAGGGGCGCTGCTCGCAGGGGCGCTGCTCGCAGGGGCGCTGCTGCTGGCTGAAGGTTCTGGAGCCGGATCATCACCATAGACAGTGTGGAGCGGCGAGACGACGAAAACGAGCAGCAGGGCGGCGATGATGAGGAGTGTCCAGCGGGCGTTCATGTGGTTTTCCTTCGTGTGAGTGAGTGTGCAAAGTTTCACTATCTGAAATTCATCGTAAGTTGATTTATGCGTAATGTAAACCGTATAATAATTAATTCAACAAGTTTTCACGAGGAATTTACGTAAGGTTAAGTAATTCACTAGCTAGGTCTGAGAGAGCATATTAGTCGACTGCGGCTGACGCAGCTGCTGCATCAACTGACGTTTGCCGCAAACAAAAGCCGCCGCTGCACTGGAACGCAGCGGCGGCTGAAATCACTGCTGCCGAGCTTACTGCACGCAGACTGAGGGGATGTACGGATAGGTCCACGCCCCATCGAAGATCTGGGTCCAGTGACTGCCATCGGCTGCAACGGCGTCCACCGGGTTGGCGTAGAACGTTTGCCCCGTGGTCACGGCGGCGCTGCCGACGAGAGAACCGGCCGGGTTGTCGTAGATCGGCGTATCACAGATGATGGTGCGCATTTCAAACGCAGCGGGGATATCGGGGCCATATTCGGTCGGTCGGCAGAAATCGATGGCAATCCACGCTTCACCGATGATGGCAATATTTTGCAAATCGCTGCCATCCGCCGGGGCAAGCACCAGCACGGTGAACGTACCCGCCGGGGTCTCAGCAAATGACTGGCTAAAGCTGAACTGCCCATTGATCACCGGGACAAGGGTGGTGAAGGGCACGGAAAATTCAACATTGACCGCATTCACATAAACGTAGGGGGCATCGGAGGTGCCCGTGACCGAGATGGTGCCGCAGCCGAGGTTGTAATTAGTGACGTTGAGACTCGCGATCGGTTCAGCGTTCACGATCTGAAGCGGGGCAAACACGCCGATGAAGAGTAGGGCGACAATGATGAAAAGGATCCGACGAGGTTTCATTGGGTGTGCCTTTCTTGAGTGAAAACAGCGATGTGATACTTATGTTTAAAAGATTAAGGCTTAAATCGTTGTCTATGTCATGATGAAGGGTTAAGGTGTTAACTATATTGTGTGTGCATTCTCCTAATACATGTTAGACGAATAATGATAATGTTGAAAATTCAGGGAGTAACAGATCTGCGCACGGCGGTGCGACGCAACAAAACAGCCGCCCGCATGCTGGGGCATGCGGGCGGCTGCGGTTGAGGCTGAGGAATTTACTGCACGCAGACCGACGGGATGTACGGATAGGTCCACGCCCCATCGAAGATCTGGGTCCAGTGACTGCCATCGGCTGCAACGGCGTCCACCGGGTTGGCGTAGAACGTCTGCCCCGTGGTCACGGCGGCGCTGCCGACGAGAGAACCGGCCGGGCTGTCGTAGATCGGCGTATCACAGATGATGGTACGCATTTCAAACGCAGCGGGGATATCGGGGCCATATTCGGTCGGTCGGCAGGGTTCAAGGGCATACCACTCGGGACCGATGGCTATGGCACTAAAATTGCCGCCACTGGCGGGGACGAGTTGAATGACGGACAGTGTCCCCTCGGGCGTTTCAGGGAACGACTGGCTGAAGCTGTACTGACCGTTGATGACCGGGATGAAGAGAATAAACGGCGTGGGAACTTCAAAATTGGCTGCCAGCACAAATATGTATGGCGCATCGGATGTGCCGGTGACTGAGATACCACCACATCCCAAATTGTAATTGGTGACAGTGAGATTTGCTGGCGCCTGAGCGTTCACGATCTGAAGCGGAGCAAACACGCCGATGAGGAGTAGGGCGACAATGATGAAAAGGATCCGACGAGGTTTCATTTTAGTCTTCCTTACTTGGATGTGAGCAACTGTGTTAAGCACTCGACATTATAGATAATAAACCCGGCTATTTTATTTTTGGCATAAGAAATAGCGGGATTACAGATTGTGCCTGCCTGACCTTGGATCTCTGGGCATGTTGTAACCGCTGGCCGTGTAAACTATGAGTATCAGCAACCGGATCACCGCTTCCGGCGTATAACAGAATGACACACGGTCAAATGAGGATGACAAGCTTATGGTTTCACGTCCGGCAATGAACTTCAGCCCGCTGGCGCCTGAATTTCAAGCGAATCCCTACCCGTTTTACGATATGCTGCGCACCAACATGCCCATCTTCCATTGGGAAGACTGGGGCATGTGGTTTTTGACCCGCTACGAGGACTGTGCCTTCGTCTTGAAGGACAGCCGCTTTGGTCACGAAATCCTCAACTTCATGACCCGTGACGAACTCGGTTGGGGCGAATCGCCTGCCAACCAGAAGCCGCTCAATGATGTCATGCACGGTTGGATGCTGCTGCGCGACCCGCCGACGCACACACGCCTGCGCGGCCTCGTGCACAAAGCTTTCACCCCGCGTGTCATCGAACGGCTGCGCGACCGCATTCAGGCGATTACGAACCAGTTGATCGATGCTGCGCTGGCGCGGGGCAGCATGGATGTAATCGAGGAGTTCGCCTTTCCGCTGCCGATCACGGTGATCGCGGAACTGCTCGGCGTCCCCACCAGTGACATGAACGATATTCACCGTTGGTCGCGGGCGCTGGCCTTCACCTTGGAACTGACAACCGATCCGACGGTCTACGATGCCGGTGCGATCAATGCGGCGGAGTTTGCCGACTATCTGCGTGATATGGCCAATCAACGCCGGCGCGCACCGCAGGACGATCTGTTGAGTGGGTTGCTCGCCGCCGAAGCGGAGGGCGACAAGCTGACCGAAGACGAATTGATCGCCACCTGCATTTTGCTGCTGCTCGCCGGTCACGAAACGACCGTCAACCTGATCGGCAATGGCCTGAATGCGCTGCTCACCCACCCTGATCAATGGGCACAGCTCAAAGCGAACCCGGCGCTGTCCCGCTCGGCGGTGGAAGAATGCCTGCGCTTCGACAGCCCCGTGCAGATGACGAGCCGCACCGTCCTCGCCGATGTGGAATATAACGGCATGACCTTCAAGCGTGGGCAGCAGGTCGCCACGATGTTTGGCGCGGCGAATCACGACCCGGCGAAGTTCACCGATCCCGCCACCTTCGACATCACGCGTGATCCGAATCCGCATATGGCGTTTGGCAACGGGATTCACTTCTGTCTTGGGGCGCCGCTCGCCCGACTGGAAGGCCAAATCGCGTTCGAGACACTGGCGCGCCGCCTGCCGGATGTGCAGCTGGCGAGCGATCCGGTGCGCCGCAACACCTATATCCTGCGTGGTTTCAAGTCGATGCCCGTAAAGTTCTAGGGCAAAAGGGCGCTTTGGCTAGGGTGAGCGAGGGCGAGGCATAAGGGTGTTTAAAAAGGTTATTTTCCACCCCACCCCCGGCCCCTAACAGGGGTAGGTATTTAATGGTAGGGACGAGACATGTCTCGTCCTCTCGTTAGATCGACGAAATTCAAGGACGAGGCATGCCTCGTCCCTACAGGTTTCTCGTTCTGAATCGGTTCGTATTCAATCGGGCTATTGGTTGAGGGATGAAAGCCTGCCAAATGTGCAAATCAGGCGGCTGGCCGTGTGGCGCAATCAACTGGCTCGGTACACGAAGCCGTCGTTGCCGAGATACATCCCGCCATCCACATTGATGCACAGATTCACCGCATAGATGAATGGTTCTTGCGGGTAAAGGATATCGGTCATGTACTGGATCGGCGTGTGCCCATGAATGATTTGCTGACCGCCGTAGCGCCGTAAAAAGTCCGAAGCGCGCATAATTCCATCCGGGCGCGTCGAGGCGAAGGCAAACCGCTGTGAGAACAAGTCGAGCA
>CALKIA010000340.1 GCA_937988705.1 uncultured Chloroflexota bacterium
TGAGGCGGGGCTGTGGGGCTATCCCACGCTGATCAACAACGTAGAAACATTTGCCAACATCGCGCCGATCATCACCAATGGGGCGGCGTGGTTCTCGGCGATCGGTACGGAAAAGAGCAAGGGTACGAAAGTCTTTGCCTTGAGCGGTGCCATCGAACACACCGGCTTGATCGAAGTGCCTATGGGTATCACGCTGCGCGAAGTCGTGTTTGAGATCGGCGGCGGCATCCCCAATGGCCGTAAGTTCAAGGCCGTGCAGACGGGTGGCCCGTCTGGTGGCTGCATCCCGGAACAGTACCTCGACATGCCTGTCGACTACGAGTCCCTGAACAGCATCGGCTCGATCATGGGCTCGGGCGGCATGATCATTATGGACGAAACCTCGTGCATGGTCGATGTAGCGAAGTATTTCATGGACTTCTGCATGAACGAATCGTGTGGCAAATGCACGCCCTGCCGCGTTGGCACGGCGCAAATGTCCAATATTCTCGACAAAATCACGCGGGGCGAAGCGCATCTCGACGATCTCGCCACCCTGGAACGCCTGTGTGAGATGGTCAAGGCGACCAGCTTGTGCGGGCTCGGCCAGAGCGCCCCGAACCCGGTGCAAAGTACACTCCGTTATTTCCGTGATGAGTATCTGGCTCACATCGTCCACCACGAATGTCCGGCGGGCGTGTGCAAGATGGGGGTGCCAACATGAGGCGCGTATTTACCCTGAAAATTGACGACCGCGATGTCAGCGGTAACGAAGAACAATCGGTTCTCGATGTGGCGCGCGAGAACAATATTTTCGTCCCGACGCTGTGCCACGTCGACGGCCTGACCGCGATCGGCGCGTGCCGTCTGTGTCTGGTCGAAGTGCAAGGCGTAGCGAAGCTGCTGCCCGCGTGTACCACCATGGTGCGCGAAGGCATGGTGATCCACACCACCAGCCCCCGCTTGGCCGAATATCGCAAGATGATCGTCGAAATGCTGTTCACTGAGGGTAATCACATTTGCTCAGTGTGCGTGACGAATGGTCACTGCGAACTGCAAAGCCTCGCCGTGAAACTCGGTGTCGATCACATTCGCTTGCCGTACCTGAATCCGATTCGCGAAGTCGATGCCTCGCATGAGCGCTACGCCTTCGACTTCAACCGCTGCATTTTATGTACGCGCTGTGTGCGCGTGTGCGAAGAATATGAAGGCGCGCAGACGTGGGGTGTCATGGGGCGTGGTATCGAGTCAGAAATCATCTCCGATCTCGATCAGCCGTGGGGCGACTCAAAGACTTGTACCAGCTGTGGTAAATGTGTGCAGGTGTGCCCGACGGGTGCGCTGTTCCTCAAAGGCAAATCGGTGACGGAGATGGTCAAGCACCGTGAGTTCTTGCCGTACTTGGCGACCATGCGGAAGGTAGGGAAGAATGGCCACGGCTAAAGTACGTGTGGCGACGGTGTGGCTGGATGGTTGTTCTGGTTGTCACATGTCGTTTCTGGATATCGATCACCGCCTGCTGGACATCGCAGATCGCATTGAGCTGGTCTACAGCCCGCTGGTCGATCTCAAGGTCTTCCCGCCAGAGGTGGATGTGACGCTGGTTGAAGGCGCGATCAGCAGTGAGGATGACCTGGAAAAGATCAAGCATGTGCGCGCGCGGACGAAAATTCTCGTCGCGCTGGGCGATTGCAGCGTTACCGGCAACGTCCCATCGATGCGCAACCCCTTTGAAGTCAAAGACGTGTTGGCGCGTGCCTATTTGGATCCTGACTTGACCAATCCCGGTGTGCCGTCGCTCGTCGTGCCGACCTTGCTCCCCTACGTGCGTCCGATTCACACGGCGGTCAAGGTCGATGTGTTCATTCCCGGCTGCCCGCCGCATGCCGATACGATTTTCTACGTGGTGGCAGAACTGCTCGAAGGGCGTCTGCCCGACTTAAGCGCTAAAACGAGATTCGGGGCGTAAAGATGTCACAACGCATTGTCATTGATCCCGTGACGCGCATCGAAGGTCACGGCAAAATCACCATCTACCTCAATGAAATGGGCGAGGTAGAAGATGCTCAGTTTCATGTCACCCAGTTTCGCGGCTTTGAGAAATTTGTCGAAGGCCGCCCGTTCCACGAGATGCCCGCGCTCATGGCGCGCATCTGCGGGATTTGCCCGGTCAGCCATTTAGTCGCCTCGGCGAAGGCTTGCGACGAGCTCATGGCAGTCACCATCCCGCGTGTTGCGAAAGATTTACGCCGCGTCATGAATATGGCGCAGATTGCACAGTCGCACGCGCTCAGCTTCTTCTATCTCACCGCGCCCGACTTGCTCCTCGGCATGGATGGCGACCCGGCACAGCGTAACCTGTTCGGCATGGCGCAGGTCAATCCAGCGCTGGCGCGGGATGGGGTCAGCTTGCGGCAGACCGGCCAGCAGATCATCGAGTTGCTCGGCGGTAAGCGGATTCACCCGGCATGGATCGTCCCCGGTGGCGTAAGCGAACCGCTCACTGAAGAGAAGCGCGACAAGATCCTCACCATGATCCCGCCCGCCATTGAAGCGACCGAACGCGCGCTGGATTGGTTCAAGGAGATCGTCGTCCACTTTGAACGCGAGATTAACTTCTTTGCCAACTTCGCCACCCTGTATATGGGCACGGTCATGGACGGCAATTTTGCGCTCTATGATGGCGATCTGCGCATTGTCGATGCCGACGGTAATCGCATCGCCGATGGTCTCGATCCGCTGAAATATGACGAGTACATCGCGGAAGCAGTCGAACCGCACTCGTTCCTCAAGTCGCCGTACTACAAGCCGCTCGGCTACCCGGATGGCATTTACCGCGTCGGGCCGCTGGCGCGTCTGCATGTCGCGGATCGTTTCGATACGCCGAAGGCCGACGCCGAATTCCGCGTGTTCCGCAAGGAGCATCGTCAGAGTTCATTCCACTATCATTATGCCCGTTTGATTGAGATGCTGTACTGCTTCGAGAAGATCGAAATCATCCTCAACAAGCCGGATATCCTGAGCAAGCACGTGCGCGCTTTCGCCGAACCGAACAGTTATCGCGGTGTCGGCGTGAGTGAAGCGCCGCGCGGTACGCTCATGCACGATTACGAAATTGACGACAACGGTCTGATCACCCGCGCGAACTTGATCATCGCTACCGGACACAATAATCTGGCCATGAATCGCGGTGTGCTGCAGATGGCGCGGCACTTCGTCAAAGGTACGCAAATTCAAGAAGGCATGCTTAACCGCGTCGAAGCCGTCATTCGCGCGTTCGATCCGTGTCTGAGCTGTTCAACCCATGCTTACGGTCAAATGCCGTTAGCGGTGCAAGTGGTTGCGGCGGATGGCGCGGTTGTAGATCAGGTGGTGCGCGGCTGATGCTGGTGATCGGCTACGGGAATTGTCTGCGGGGCGACGACGGCGTAGGCGTCGTCGTCGCCCAACAGTGGAGCGAGGCGGGCTGCGATGCGATCGCTTGCCATCAGCTCACGCTGGAACTGGCCGAGCCGATCAGTCGAGCCGACTTCGTCGCCTTTGTTGATGCCTGTATTGATGTGCCGCTGGGCATGGTGCGAACGGAAATCATCGAGCCGCCGGAGGTGCCCGCCAATTTATGGACGCATCAGGTCGACCCGGCGCTGCTGCTCGCGTTAGCGCGGTCATGGTATGGTCACGCTCCGCCCGCCGTGCTGGTTGGGGTGGGGGGGCGCGCTTTTGACCTGTGCGAATCGCTCTCCGCTGATATCCAAACTGCGCTGCCGACGATCTTTAAGATCTTGCAGAAATTCAACCTACTTCAGCCTTGACGCTGAGGGAGGCGTTTGGTACTATATACATCCCTCGCGATGAACGAGACGCACCTTAACAACAGAACTGTGAAGACGAAGAAAAGAGCAAGTCAAACACTGA
>CALKIA010000341.1 GCA_937988705.1 uncultured Chloroflexota bacterium
GGCGGACGCATCCGCCAAGCCTGTTCCAACTGCGGCTATGTGCATTACGTCAACCCCGTGCCGACCGTCGGCGTGGTGATTGAGATGGAGGGTGGCGTCGTGCTGATCAAGCGCAACCGACCGCCGCACCAAGGCATGTGGGCGCTGCCGAGCGGCTATATCGAAGCGGACGAGAGCGCGGAAGAGGGCGCGATCCGTGAGGCCGAAGAGGAGACCGGTCTGAAAGTCGAAATCCTCGAACTGGCGACGGTCAATTCTTACCCCGAAGGCCCGCCCCAGAGCGGCATCATGATCTTCTACCGGGCGCGTCCAGTGGGCGGCGAACTGCACGCGGGCGATGATGCCGACGACGCCCAAGTCTTTTTGCCGGAAGATCTGCCGCTGCTGCCGTTCCGCACGCACCGCGAGATGATCGCGCAGTGGTTGGAGCGGCGGGCGAAAGCGGAGCAGGGCGGGTCGAATGGCCGCCATGTGGAACGCGCCGACTTCGTCATCCGCCCGGCGGAACTCTCCGACGCGCAGCAGATCATGGCGCTGCTGCATCTCATCCCCGTTAACCGCGACCTCGAGCGCGACGACTGGCGCGAAGTCTTTCAGCGCTTCCGCGAGAGCGCGGGCCTTGAAGTGTTCGTGGCGGAAGCCCGCCAGCAGCCGCCGATTCTGATCGGCATGGTGGCGCTTTCGATTGTGCGCGGCCTGACCGAAGGGCGCGGGCTGATCAACGACCTCGCCGTGCTGCCGACCTACCAGCGGCGCGGAGTAGGGACGGCACTGCTCGAAGCGGTAATGCGGCGCGCGGAGCGTTTGAACCTCCATCACCTGATGGTAAATTCTGAGAGAGCAGACGACCGCGCCAAAAACTTTTACGGGCGGCTCGGCTTCGCGCAGGACAGCGTGATGTCGATCAAGCTGCGGTGAACCATGAGGGACAGTTACCTCAGTCGTAGGCGTTACAGAGGGTCATAATGAACGAAGTGTGTGGCCTCTTTTTGCGAAAGAACACGGTTTTTATCCAACCACTTTACTGGAATGAAAAGCTATATCCGGTTTTCGGGGAACCAGTAATTCGCTGTGAACCTACTGTCGATGCACTTTCTACTGGAATTCTCGATTGCTTGAAATTGAGTGGTCGAAAAGAAATAAAAGAACTAGAAGTGCTACTAAATCGTAAACCCAGACTTTTGCATGTACTGGCAGGAGTAAAGTCAGAAAAACAGTTTCAACAAGGAACTTCTCACTGCGTGGTGAGGCAGACCGATACGAACTTCGTTGTATCCTGGCTGTTTCCAGCGAAAGACAAGAAAGGATTTGAAGGCTACGCTCATTCTCCGAAGATGGAATGGGCTTTAGACGATGTTGACGGAATGGTTGTAAGGATATTGCGGCATTTAACCGACTCAAACACATGTTATCCCCATTTAGCGATCTAACAACAGATCGAGCGAGACTGTGTCCAAAAGCTTTTACGGGCGGCTGGGTTTCTCACAAGACAGCGTGATGTCGATTAAGCTGCGATAGCAGTCTGTTGACGTAAGGATACTGCCGACTGCCAGTTCCCCGCCGGGTTCTGCTGTGCGTTGATACTCAGTGGGCTATGGACGTAGCTCATCACGGCAATCCTATCATCAAGCGTTACTACGAGTGAATAATTGCATGCGGGAAACTGGAAACAGTGGCAATGCTTGCTTGCGAGCAGAAATTACGGCACCTTACTTGGGTGTTTGGTGAAGGAGAGGATGTTTAAGTAACATTCTGCTTATTGTTTGTTACAAACCCGTGAATTTGGCTATATCCTCTAGGCGTGTTTGTAGTGTTAATTCGAGACTAGCCCATTCTCCTTCTGGAAATAGAAAAAGAGGATAATTCGCAGAAATATATGAACGATACCAAAATACAAACTCATTAAAACTTCTTCCCCCTGTTAATGTAAGAATCTGATTACCTTCACCACTAAATGAACCTGAAACACCCTGCTCATCAGCGTATGTAAACTCCCAAGCATGGATTGGAAATGTTTCAGCTTCGTGCCATCTTTGACGAAGTTGCTCGTTGAAATCACGTGTCATGATATGTAGATCGCTTTTGGGTCTAGCGGTTGGAGATACATCAGGATCGCGCCATCCCTCTGGATCATAGGGTGTAATATAAAATCGTGTAGCCATATTCACTCCTCAATATGTAAGTCGTCAAACCAAGTGGGTTGAAAAGAAGAGACACTTTAGCATAAGGCTACACCAAAACTAAACGGTGGAACGGGCCATCAGGTACGTCGTTCGCCGCTGCTGAAACGTCCGGTGTTTCACCTCTTGCTGATGACACACAACCGTTTTTGCTGTAAGTCCTCTGAATCAGTAAGACAGTTCAAGCCGAGAAGAATGGTTCGAGCGCGCTCACAATGTAGCGATTCTTGGTTGTGAGGGTGGTCTGAGCTTCGTAATACAGCCTTCTCGCCTGCTCGCGATAATGGCTGTCCTGCGTGGCGCTGTAGAGATAGAAGTAGGTGACGAGCGTCGCGTTCGGTTGTTCAACGAGCGCGCGGCACGCCTCGATAAACGGCGGCATATCGAGCGTGGTCAGGCGGAAGTACACCCGCCAAAAGCGGATCTCCGCGCAGTCCGGGTAGGCGGCTTCGGCTGCGTCCAGCACCTGCCACACGCGCTCACCTGCCCGCCAGATGAACGCAATCTCCAGATTCAGCGACCATGTGAACTCGAAATCGATGCAGCGCCAGTACAGGCACGCCAAGTTGAGGTAAGCGTCGAGCGGCGCTGTAGGCTGCGCGATGACTTGCTCATACGCTTGAGCGGCGGCTTCGAGCGCTTGACCCACATCGAGGTCGAGTGCGTGTTGAAAATCGTCCAATGTTGCCTTTCCCCAACAGCAAATACGTTCATTGTAGTCAAGCCGCCCGCGCATAGACAAGAACCGTTTTTCGACTGTGCGCCCATCTGAACAAACCATGAGAACTCGCGCATGACTGTTGCGATTCGGCTTACGCTGCGCTTACAATGTGATTCGTAAGACGTTTCGTAAGTATTAGGCGAGAGGAATTCCCTCATGAAGATGCAGAATCTACATGAAGCGATGCTAGACATGCTCAAAGACACCTACGACGCCGAACACCAGATCACCAAGGCGCTGCCCAAGATGATCGCGGCGGCGAAGAACAGCGAATTGAAGAAGGCGTTCGAAACGCATCTGCGCCAGACCGAAGAACAGATTCGCATGGTGGAGCGCATTTTTGAGACGCTGGGCGAGAAGCCTTCGCGCAAGAAATGTGATGGCATGGCGGGCTTGATCAAGGAAGGCGAGCACGTCATCGAAGAGGGCGGCGATCCCGATGTGGTGGACGCTGCGCTGATCGCGGCGGCGCAAAAGGTGGAGCACTACGAAATCTCCGCTTATGGCACGCTCCGCACGTGGGCGAACACGATGGAACATCGCGATATCGCCCTGCAATTTGACCAGCTCAATCGTCAGGAAGAAGAAACCGATCGCTTGCTGACGCGCATTGCTGAAAGCCGTGTGAATCAGAAGGCGCAGTAATGAGCCAGCAGCAAAAACAGGTCAACCCGCCGCAGTCACAGGATCGCCAACCGGGGATCGAGTCCGAGATGCATCCGCGTCCCGTGTTCGAGGATGTGCGTTACATCCCGGCGGGCAAACTGATGGGCAAAGTGGCGTTGATCACGGGCGGCGACAGCGGCATTGGCCGCGCGGTCGCCGTCTACTACGCCAAAGAAGGCGCGGATGTGGCGATCGTTTACCTGAATGAACACGGTGACGCCGAAGAAACCAAGCGTCAAGTGGAGCAAGAAGGGCGGCGCTGTCTGCTGATGGCCGGGGATGTCGGTGACGAGCAGTTCTGCCGCTCCGTGGTAGAGCGTACGGTGCGTGAGCTGGGGCATTTAGAAGTGGTGGTCAACAATGCCGCTGAACAGCACCCGCAGCCAAGCATCACCGACATCACGGCGGAACAGTTGGAAAAAACGTTCCGCACGAACATCTTCGCGTATTTCTACATTGTGAAGGCGGCCATGCCGCACTTGAAGGCGGGCGCGGCGATCATCAACACGACGTCGGTCACGGCGTACAAGGGCAGCGCGCAGCTGCTCGACTATTCCGCGACCAAAGGCGCGATTGTCGCGTTCACCCGGTCGCTGTCAATGTCGCTGGCGGAACAGAAAATCCGCGTCAACGGCGTTGCGCCGGGGCCGATCTGGACGCCGCTCATCCCGGCGACGTTCCCGCCGGAACGGGTCGCCAGTCACGGCGCAGATGTGCCGATGGGGCGCCCCGGTCAGCCGGAAGAATGCGCTCCGGCGTTCGTCTTCCTCGCTTGCGATGACTCGTCGTATATGAGCGGGCAAATCCTGCACATCAACGGCGGTGAAGTCGTCAACGGGTAAAAAGCACGGCAAAAACTCAACGCAAAGGCGCAAGGACGCGAAGACGCAAAGCAAGGGGATTAATATTCCTCCACTTTGCGTCTTTCCGCCTTCGCGTCTTGGCGTTGAATATTTTCTTTCGTTTACTCCGGTATGCCCCAGACGCGGATGAGTCCATCCCAATCGGCGGTGACGATCATCCGCCCGTCGCGGCTGAACATGAGCTGGTTGTTGAGGATGTACTCATCGCCGTGATCAAACAGCAGCGCCCCGGTCGCGGCATCCCACACATGCAGGCGATTCTCGTCGACGATGGCGGCGATCAGCGATCCGTCCGGGCTGAAGGTCAGGTTGGAGACGAGGTCGGTGTTGGTGGTGTACTGGAGCGGGAAGAGCATCGCACCCGCCTCGACATCGTAGAGTGTGATGTAACTGGTGTACGTGGCCAACCGCTGCGCGACCACCATTCGCGATCCGTCCGGACTGTAAGTGACATCGATCGCGCGCGGAATGGGCGGATTGAAGGGCGTTTGCCGTTCGCCGGTCGCGGCGTCGTAGAACGCCAGATCAGTGTTGTAGCTGGTCACGGTGATCAGCGACCCGTCGGCGTTATACCCGAGTTCGTCAATGCTGACCGGCGTGTCGAACAGCACCGTACCCGCCGCCCCGTCATTGGCTTCTGCCCAAGCCCAAGTTTCGACATCATCGTCAAAGCCGTTATAGGCGGCGAGCGTTTCGCCGTCCGGACTGAAGGCCAGTCGATAGAAATAATCCGTACTGCTCCCTAAGCGGCGGACTTCCTCGCCCGTATCTGCGCTGATGAACGAAACGCCAGCGTTGTTCCACTGGGCGGCGCTCCGGCCGCTGTACGCCAGCACTGATCCGTTTGGTGTGAAGGCGAGATCGGTTAAATTGGCGAGTCCTGAATCCACCGAATAGATTTCACGCCCTGTTTCCAAATTCCACACGTCAATGTAGCCGTCCATACCCCCTACTGCCACTGTGCGATCATCGGCGTTCAGATCAGCGACCATAATCGGGCTGGTGAAGTCGCGCTGCTTCGTCACGGTTCTGCCGCTAAGGAACGCGAACTGCCGGAGCGTGCTTCCCGTTTCAATGCTGACGAGCTGTGACGACGGCAGCCTTGTGTCGAACACAAGCGCGCTCACGTCGCGGAATGATCCGCCTTGCTGTGGTTCATAGCTCCAGCTTTGCGTAAGTAAATTCCAAACGCTGACGCCGAAATTCCGGCTGGCAATCGCCAGATAGGCGCCGTCCACGCTGAACGCGAGATCGGTGATATAGGGCGTCGTGTCGTCGCTGACGACAATTTCCTGCTCAACCTGCCGCGTCTCCACATTCCAGAGGATCACGCCGTTTTCTATGCCAAACGCCAATGTCTCGCCATTGGGGCTGTAATCGAGCCCCACATCTAAGTTGGTCGCCGGACTTTGAGGGTAGCTGATACCAGCAAAATCGTTCTCTTCAGCATTGAAGACCCATGTCCCGCCGAACGTTTGTGCTGCGAATTGATACAGGCGCAGGGGGTTAAAATCAAGATTCAGGATGGGATTCTGCAAATTGCGTATGAAGGTGATCTCGCCGGTTTCGACCTCCCACACTCGGAGCGCCCAGCGCTGCGCGATCTCGTAGCCGAGCATGCCTTCGCCACCTGCGATGTAACGACCGTCGGGGCTGATCGCCACCACATCCCAGTGTTTATCATCGCCATCGCTAAACGCGCCAACTTCTTCACCCGTCTCAGCGTTCCACACACGGATCGTGCTGCCATCAGGTGCGGCGACCAGCGGATTCATTTGCGACCACGTCAGCGAGACCCGGCGCGCATACATCGTCTGCTGCCCGGCGAGCAGGCGCGGCGCTTCCGTGACATGCGTGGAGTCGTACAACCACACCCCAAGTGCGCCGCCGACGGCGATCACGTCACCCTGCCAATCGACGTCGAAGGCGCGGCCGTTCCCGAGCTGCGCGATCTGTGTCAGTTCGCCCGCGTTTTCGGCGGTGATGGGCTGGAGCGTGTCGAGGAAACCCGTGTCAATCTGCGTGAGCGTCGGCGGTGTGAATTGGGGGCGCAGCGCGAGCAGCACACCCACGAGCAGCAGCGCGAACAGCGCCGCCGCCCCCAGCGGGAAGCGAACACGGCGCGCATAGGTCCGGGTCATCGGGAGCGCGGTCATATCTTCATTCTCCTCTTGCAATTGGCGATAGAGATCATCCGCAAAGGCTTTGTCTGGCGCTTGGCGGTGCTTTTGCAAAAAATCATCGTTCATGCTGTTTCATCCCACTGCTGACGCAGCTTTTGGATCGTACGGTGGAGCGTTGAGCCGACATTGGTTTCGCTCATGCCGGTCACTTGGGCGATGGCGCGATTGGTGAGTTCCGCGCCGTACTTGAGCGCAATTAGCTCGCGCTCGCGCGGCGGCAGACGGTTGAGCAGGACGTTGAGCCGGGCGGAGTCGGCGCGGCGCTCGATCATCTCTTCGATGGAGTTGTCGTCAGATAAATCAGGCAGCGCGTCGAGCGAAACTTCGGGCTTGCGGCGCCGGTAATGGTCGACCGCGACGTTCTGCGCGATGCTGAATAACCACGTCGAGAAGGCCGCCACATCGTTGAGGTAGCGGTCACGCGCCCGCCACGCTTTCATGAACGTGTTCGCGGTCAAATCTTCGGCCAGTTGATCATCGCCGACGCGGTAACGAAAAAAGTTGTAGACGCGGGGCATGGTGTCCCAGTAGACCGCGTCCCAATCGACGGCGAGCGTCCCGACTATGTGGAGTCGTGCGTCCATATCTAATGATACGCACACGCCGTAAAAGTATCACAGGTCGTACAATCTGTGAGATATAATGCGTTCTGTAATGTAGGTGCGGCGATGAGTGATTTCGACTACGAGCAGGACTTCAAGAACGTGAACTTTCGTGAGTATCCGGAACTGTATCGCGTGGGCAAAGGTGAGCAGGGCGTGCTGCTGGTCGAACCCTACAAATCGGAGATTCTCCCCCATTGGCGCTTCAAAACGCCGGAGATCGCCCGTGAGTCGGCGGACGCGATCTACAAGCTGTTTTTGGATTACAAGGCGCAGGGGGATTTCGTCGGCATGGATATGGCGCGCAAGTATCTGCAAATGGGCTTCACCCGCGCACGACGGTATGCCAATCACAAGAGCGGGCGCAAATATGCTGCCGATGGTACTGAGTTGCCCCGCGAGGAAGACGCGGTCAAAGCCGAGTCGGCGCGCATTTTCTACGCGCTGTACGAACAGGCGAAAGACGATCCCGATTATCAGCGGCTGAAGCGGGAGCATCAGGCGAAGTACGGCTGATCGGCAGGTGGACAAGGCGTGTCCTGAGCGCTAATCTTCCTGTATGGAAAAAATGCATTTGGAGGACTCGAAATATGCACTACCGCACGTTTGGACGAACCGGCTGGCAGGTCGCGGAGATCGGCTATGGGATGTGGGGCATGGGCGGCTGGACAGGCTCAGATGACGCCGAGTCGCTGGCGTCGCTGCATCGTGCTGTGGAATTGGGCTGTAACTTCTTTGATACGGCGCTGGCTTATGGCGAAGGGCACAGCGAAAAGCTGCTCGGTCAACTATTGAAGGCGTACCCGAACCAGAAACTGTACACCGCCAGCAAAATCCCGCCGAAGAATCGTAAGTGGCCGGCCACGCCGGAATACGACATCGCCGATGTGTTCCCCTACGATTACCTAATCGCCTCGACCGAAACGTCGCTGCGCAACATAGACGCGGCGCAGGTCGATTTGATGCAGCTCCACGTGTGGGATGACCACTTCACAGCGGATGACGGGTGGAAACGTGCCGTCGAAACGTTGAAAGCGTCCGGCAAGATCGGCGCGTTCGGCATCAGCATCAACCGCTGGGAGCCCGCCAATGTGCTCGAAGCGCTGCGCACCGGGCTAATCGACGCGGTGCAGGTCGTCTACAACCTCTTCGATCAGAACCCCGAAGACGAACTCTATCCGCTGTGCCGCGAACTCAACATCGCCGTGATCGCCCGCGTGCCGTTTGACGAGGGCAGCCTCACCGGGACGTTCACCAAAGAGACGCGCTTCCCGCAAGAAGATTGGCGCAGCCTGTACTTTACGCCGGACACTATCGCCGAAACGGTGGAGCGCGTCGAGGCACTGCGCCCGCTCATTCCACCGGGGATGTCCATGCCGGAATTTGCGCTGCGCTTCATCTTAGCCGAGCCCGCCGTCAGCACGATCATTCCGGGCATGCGCAAGCTGCACCACGTCGATGCGAATATCGCCGCCAGCGACGGTCAGGCGCTGCCCGCCGATCTGGTCGCTGCGCTGCGCCCGCATCGCTGGGTGCGCCAACCCGTCGCGATCTAAGGACTCGATTCGACTGTTTCCGCACTGCGGGCGCACCTACATGTGCGCCCGCAACGAGTTAATCGTTACCAGATTGCGAATCCACTCATTTAGCCGCTGCGCATCAGCCTTTCAACACTCTTTCGCCAAACACCTTTTATAATGAAGGGGTCAACACACGGAGGCGGCAGAATGATCGCTGAGAAAATTGCATGGCTGCGTGGCTATTTTCATCGCGCCGAGGGGGATGTCCCCGGCACGCAGACCGCACTCTACCGCATGTCGGATCTGGTCAATAACGGCTATATCTCCGCGCCGATGGGCCGCGGCTTTCTGCTGGATGCGGGCTTGCAGGATATGGTCTGGCAGGTGATCTGGGCGGACGATCACGCTACGACGGATGAAGAACTCGAAGCGCTGGCCGCCGACTGTGAAGGCTACGTGATCTTCATGCACGGCTGGACCGGCAACCACGCGATCTGGGAGAGCATCCCCGGCATGGTCACCGTGAGCAACCAGAAGCTAATCGCCATCGCCGTCGATCACAACGGTTTCGGCGAATCGCGTTTTGTCGATCAAACGCCCGCGCTCGAAAAATGTAATCCGCCTGCCGCCATGTCTACCATCGAAAGCTTGGTCGAAGTGCTGCGCATCCGCCGCCAATCCGGCGAACGGCACAACCGTGTGATCAACTTCGTCGGGCACAGCATGGGCGGGGCGGCGCTGTTCTACCTCGACCCCATGCATTGGCGGGTGGGGGAGGAGACGCGCCTCGCGCTCGCGCCCGCGCTCCTGCTCGATGACGACTCCAAACGCGCGTTCTTCACCGCGCTGGGGTTGGGAATTGGTATTGTCAACCGTTTACACGTCTTTGAGGTCATCGAACGCACCATCAAGCCCGGGATGATCGAGGCGGTATGTGCGGGCGGCAGCAGCTACCTCAAAGACCTGCACCGCTATCAGTACAACAGCACGCCACGCGGCATCATCTCTTCGACGTTCATGGCGATGGGCTTGCTCAACAACCGCGAAATCCCGCGCCAGTTCGATTTCTTCAAAACGATGCTCGGCCATCGCGACTCGCTTGTCGGCCTCGTCCCGATGATGGATCTGCTGTCGCGCCTCGAATTTCCGGCGGGCCACGTGCGCGTCGTCGCCGGTTCGCACTACATGTTTAGCGTGGGGCCAGAGGCGGTTTACCAGCATGCCCAGAACCGCGAACTGGTCGTACAGGACATTTTGACGCTGCATCATGACGCCTACGAACGCCAGCGAATCGGCCTGCGCGTCGGCTGAGAAATTCTTGACTCGCCTTGCCCAGTATGTTAATCTAGGGTTAGGTTATTTGTTCCAATTTGAACAATCGAACGGTATACTAGGTGCAGACCTATGAACGCACTGAATGAATTCGCGCCGATTGGCGTACTGCTCATCGTTGCTATCCTCGTTTCACTCCTCATCCTCGTGATCTCGCGGTTATTCGGGCCTTATCGACCGACTTCCCGCAAAAATGCACCCTACGAGAGCGGTATGAAACCGATTGGCCCGGCCAATCGTCGCTACTCAGTGCGCTTCTACTTAATCGCCGTGCTCTTCATTCTGTTCGACATCGAAGTCATCTTTTTCCTGCCCTGGGCGGTGGTATTCCGCGATCTGGGCTTGTATGCGTTTATCGCGATGGGCATCTTCATTCTCGTCTTGACCATTGGGTTAATCTATGAGTGGAAAGTAGGGGCGTTAGAATGGGAGTGATCTCCTCAAAACTCGGCGATCTCGGCGTTGTGACCACGACGCTCGATACGGCCGTCAACTGGGCGCGGACGGGCGCGATGTGGCCCCTGCTGTTCGGGTTGGCGTGCTGCGCTATCGAAATGATGGCGACCCAGGCTTCTGATTATGATATGTCGCGCTTCGGCATGGAGCTGAACCGCGCTTCACCGCGTCAGAGCGATTTGTTGATTGTGGCGGGACGGGTGACGCGCAAAATGGCGCCGGTCGTCCGCCAACTGTACGATCAGATGGCGTCGCCCAAATATGTGCTGGCGATGGGTGACTGTGCCTCGTGCGGCGGCGTGTACAACAATTACGCTGTCGTGCAGGGCGTTGACGAGATTATCCCGGTGGATGTCTACGTCGCGGGCTGCCCGCCGCGCCCGGAACAGTTGATTCATGGCATTCTGACGCTGCATGAAAAGGTGCGCGGTGAAAGTCTCGCCCAGTGGGTGAAAGAGTAGACGACAATGCAAATTCCAAAGGCGCTCGACCCCGTCGAGGCGGTCAAGGGGAAATTCCCGGAAGCCGTCCTCGACGTTGTGCAATTCCGCGATGAAACCACGTTGGTGATCCACCCCAAGGAGATCGTCAACGTTTGCCGTTATCTGCGTGATACCAACGGCCTGATCTACAACTTCATGTCAGACATCAGCTCGGTGGATTACTACCCGGACTATAATCGTCCCGGTCGGTTTGGCGTGTGCTACCACCTGCTGTCCATGCTCTACAACCGCCGTGTGCGTCTGAAGGTGTATCTGCCGGAAGATGAACCGATCGTGCCCACCGTCACCAGCGTGTGGCAGGTCGCGAACTGGTTGGAGCGTGAAATCTACGACATGATGGGGATCATCTTCGAAGGTCATCCTGATCTGCGCCGCGTGCTGCTTCCTGAGGATTGGGACGGCCATCCTGCCCGCCGTAATGCGCCGCTGGGCTACGAGACGGTTATGTTCTCGTTCAACAGCGACGAAATCAGCAAGCACAAGCCGTTTGCGAAGGAGTAACGCGAGATGGTAACGGGTATCCAGAATATAGAACCAACCGCCATTCCCGATTCGATGAAGCAGTGGGAAGGCAGCCTCGAACAACTGCGCGGCCTCGTCAGCGAACGCGCGCTGACGGGCGAAACCATGCTCCTGAACATGGGCCCGCATCACCCCAGCACACACGGTGTGCTGCGCTTGCTGCTTGAACTGGATGGCGAACAGATCGTCACCTGCCTGCCGGATGTCGGCTACCTGCACACGGGCATCGAAAAGAGCATTGAGTCGCGCACGTACGAAAAAGCCGTGCCGCTCACCGACCGCATGGACTATCTTGCGCCGATGAGCAACAATCTCGTGTTCGCGCTGGCGGTCGAAAAGCTGACCGGCCTCGATGTGCCGGAACGCGCGCAGGTCATCCGCGTGATTTGCGCGGAACTCACGCGCATTAACAGCCATCTCGTGTGGTTGGGCACGCACGCGCTCGACATGGGCGCGATGAGCGTGTTCCTGTACTGTTTCCGCGAACGCGAATACATCCTCGACATGTACGAGATGCTCGGCGGTCAGCGCTTGATGTCCAGCTACATCCGCCCCGGCGGTGTCTGGCGTGATATCCCTGAAGAATTCCTGCCTGCGCTCCAGCGCTTCATTGATTATTTTCCCGCCAAGGTTGACGACTACGAAAAGCTGCTCACCAACAACCCGCTGTGGATTGACCGCACTCAGGGGATTGGTGTGATCGAGCCGGAAGAGGGCATCTCGCTCGGTGTGAGCGGCCCCAGCCTGCGCGCCAGCGGCGTCAACTGGGACATCCGCAAGTCGCAGCCGTATTCGGGCTACGAGAAGTACGACTTCAACGTGCCTCTCGGTCAGCACGGCGATGTCTACGATCGCTTCTACGTGCGTATTCTAGAACTGCGTGAGAGCCTGAAGATCATCAAACAGGCGATGAAGAATATTCCCGCCGGGCCGTTCCGTTCGACCAACCGTAAATTTGTCCCGCCGCCGCGCGCTGAACTCGGCCGCAGCATGGAAGCGGTCATCCACCACTTCAAGCTGTGGACGGAAGGCTACAACGCGCCGGACGAAGAAGTGTACGTGGCGATTGAAAGCCCGCGTGGTGAGATCGGCTGCTACTTGCATGGCACGGGTGGCAACAAGCCGCGCCGCGTCCACTTCAAGACGCCATCGTTCGTTCACATCAGCGCGTTGGGCAAGATCGCGGAAGGGCACATGATCGCGGACTTGGTCGGCATCATCGGCAGCGTCGATATTGTGCTGGGCGACAGCGACCGATAATTCGCGGAAAACAGTCGTAGGGGCAGGGTACGACCTGTCCCTACAAAACCATAGGAATTGTGTGATGATCAAAGACAAGTACGCAGATCGCATTAGCAAGACGTTCGCCAAGTACCCCGATAAGCGGTCAGCGGTGATGCCCCTGCTGTATATCGTGCAGGAAGAATACGGCTGGATTACGCCCGAAGGGGTGGTCGAAGTCGCGGACTTGACCGAGCTGGATCCGACGCAGGTCAAATCGATTGCCGGTTTCTACACAATGTATTCGGAGAAGCCCAAGGGCAAGTATTGGCTGCAAGTGTGCACCGATCTCGCCTGTGCGCTGCGCGGGGCGGATGAATTCCACGCGCAGTTGAAAAGCTACCTCAAGGTGGAAGAGGGCGGCACGACGGACGATGGACTGTTCACCGTCGAACATGTGATGTGCCTCGCCGCGTGCGACAAAGCGCCGATGATGCAGTGCAACTTCCATTTCTACGAAAATCTGGATATGGACAAGATGAAAGTCCTGCTCGAACAGTGGCGGAATGAAGTCAACGCCGCCGTGAGTCAGAAATAGGGGACAGTATGCCGAATATCATTTACCGCGAAAAAGACGTTCCCAACATTCACGAGTTTGCTGTTTACAGCCAGAACGGCGGCTACGAGGGCCTGAAAAAGGCGCTCACCATGAAGCCCGTCGATGTCATCAACGAAGTGAAGGCCTCCAATTTGCGCGGACGCGGCGGCGCAGGCTTCCCGACTGGAACGAAATGGAGCTTCATTCCGCAGAGCGAACCCGTCAAGTATGTGGTCGTCAACGCGGACGAAAGCGAAACCGGGACGTTCAAAGATCGGCAGATCATTCAGAATAACCCGCATCAACTGATCGAAGGCGCGCTGATCGCCGCTTACGCGATTCAGGCGAAAGCGGTTTACATCTACCTGCGCGGTGAGTTCTGGGATCTCGCGCATCAGCTCGACGATCACATCGCCGAAGCCGTCAAAGGCAATCTGTGCGGCGACAACATCAACGGTTCGGGCTGGTCGTGCATGGTCTACACGCACCTCGGCGCGGGCGCGTACATCTGCGGTGAGGAAAGCGCGCTCCTCGAAAGCCTCGAAGGCAAGCTGGGGCAGCCGCGCGTACGTCCGCCGTTCCCCGCGAACAAGGGCGGTGGTCTATACGGCGAACCGACCGTCATCAACAACGTCGAAACGATTGCTAACGTGCCGTGGATCATCGTCAACGGCGCGGCGGCCTACAAGGGCATCAATGGCAATGAACAAAGCCCCGGCACGAAGATTTTCTGCCTGAGCGGCCACGTCAACAAACCCGGCAACTATGAGCTGCCGCTCGGCGTGACCTTCCGCGAGCTGATCTTCGAACATGGCGGCGGCATCCCCAACGGCAAGCAGATCAAGGCGATTTTGCCGTCGGGCGGTTCGGGCCCCATTTTGCGCGCCACCGACGAAGTGCTGGACACCAAGCTGACCTACGAAGATGTCGTCAAAGTTGGCTCGATCCTCGGGTCGGCGTCGGTGATCGTCATGGACGAAGACACCGACATCACATGGATCGCCTCGAAGGCCATCAAGTTCTTCAAGCACGAAAGCTGCGGCAAATGTACACCCTGCCGCGAAGGCACGTACTGGATCGACAAAGTGGTCGACCGCATCATGAGCGGCAAGGGACAGCTCAGTGATGTCGATTTGATCGCCAATATCGCTAAAAACATGCAGGGCGTGACGCTGTGTGCGCTCGGCGACTTTGCGGCGAACCCGATCATCTGGACGATCAAGAATTTCCCGGAAGACTTCAAGAAGCACATTGAGGTCAAAGCGCCAGAACCTGCCGCTAAGCCCGCCGCGAAACCGGCTGCGGCTCCGGCCGCGCGTGGTAAAGCCGCTGTGTCGGCTCCGGGTGGGGACTAGCACGTGAATCGGCCGGACGAGACGCCGCATCCCGAGTATGACGGGGATGAGGATGACGACACGCTGCTGTTCCGTCCGCCGTTCATCGACGAAGACGACGCGCTGCTAGCCGACGAACCGCTGCTCGAAGCGGACGTCGAGAGCGACGTGTTTATCGCGGATGAACTGGTGCTGGCCGAGGAGTTGGTCGCCGAAACCGCCGCCGTTGTACCGGTGGTTGTGGAGGAAGCGGTCGCGCCCGTCGTTGAACCGTGGTCACCGCCCGCCCCACCGCCCGAACCGGTGATCAGCTTTTGGACGCTGATATTGCGTCCGAAGCAGGCCGCGGCGCTGCGCATCGATGGGTTAGGGCGCGCGATTGATCGCAGCCCGAACGTCCCGTCGAATTATGTGCTGCGGGGCGAGCTGTACCTCCAGTTGAAGCGCTACGCCGATGCTGAGATGGATTTTCGCCGCGCGCTCGATTTAGCCGCGGCACAAGTTGAAAGTCAGGATTGGGGCGTGGTCGCGCAAGTGCTGCAAGACCGCGCCCTTGCAGGTTTGAAACAGACGCGCTCAAAACGGTGATCCGGCGACGGTGAAAGCATCGCTTTTGAGGCGATAAACGTTATAATCAAGCCCTCTTTTGGAGAGGAACGATGGCAAATACGGTCAAAATCTACATCGACGATCAGGCTTACGAAGTCCCGGCGGGGACGAATCTGGTCGATGCCGCCAAATGGATCGGCAACGACATCCCCGTGTTTTGCTACCACCCCAAGATGAAGCCCGTCGGCATGTGCCGTATGTGCCTTGTCGAAATGGGGTCGATTGAAAAAGATCGCGCCACCGGGGCGGTCGTGTTGGATGATCAGGGCAGCCCGAAGATTCGCTGGATGCCTAAGCTGCAAACCGCCTGTACGACGTCGGTCAGCGATGGGTTGGTGATCCGCACCAACACGCCGCAGGTCGATCAGGCGCGCGAAAACGTGGTCGAATTCTTGCTCACCAGCCACCCGCTCGATTGTCCGATCTGCGACAAGGGCGGTGAATGCCCGCTGCAAAATCTGACGATGGCGCACGGTCCACAAGGCAGTCGCATGGCTTTCGAGGACAAGAAGCACCTCGACAAGCATGTGCCGCTCGGCGACTTGATTTATCTCGACGAAGAACGCTGCATCCAGTGCGCGCGCTGCATTCGCTTCCAGGGGGAAGTGGTCGGCGATGATGTGCTGGCGTTCCATGAACGCGGGCGTTCGCTCCAGATCATCACCGTGAGCGACCCCGGCTTTGATACATACTTCTCCGGTAACACCACCGACATTTGCCCGGTCGGCGCGCTGACAACTGCGGATTTCCGCTTCGGCGCGCGTCCGTGGGAACTGACGGGTGTCCCGACGAT
>CALKIA010000342.1 GCA_937988705.1 uncultured Chloroflexota bacterium
TGGTGCAATCATTTCTCAAACCAACCGCGAGTCTGCCCTACGCGTCGTTCGTTGAAACGCGACGGCCGGAACAAGGCTTCAGCCCACGCGGTGACGGCACAGATCACCCGCGCTCGTGGCGGGGTCAAACGCCAATCGCCGCCTATCTGACCGCCCTCGCCGTGACGCCAATTCAGACCAAATGGGGCTGGGGTGTGCTGCGCAACTACCTCGCAGTTCAGCGACAGGATGGTTGGATCGACTGGAAGCCGGGGTTAGCCGGGCAGAAACAGGGGCTGATGTGCCTGCCGTTGTTGGCGCGACTAGCCTGGGGTTTATTCCAGTACACGGAAGATGACGACGCACTGCGCGAAGTGTATCCAAAGCTGGCGAAATTCTTTGAGCACTGGTTTTCGCCCGAACTTGACACCGATCACGACGGCTTTCCCGAATGGCAAAGTGAAATCCAAACCGGCTACTCGTTCTTCCCGACCTTCGCCCAGGGCTTGCCGTGGGGACAAAACGCGGATATTCGCACCGTCGAATCCCCGGATTTGCTCGCGTATTTGCTCTCAGAAGCGGTGAGTCTGCGCGAAATCGCCTATTTTCTGGGCGATGCGGCGGGCGAGACGCGCTTCGCCGAACGGGGCGATAAGCTCAAAGCGGCGCTAGACACGCTGTGGAACGGCGAACGCTACACCTACCGGGATCGGGACACGCATGCCACCACTGCGGGTCGCACCTTGCTGGAAAATGGTTCCGGCGCAGACGAACATTTCCTCGCGGAACGGCTCGATCCGCCCAACCGCTTGATCGTGCAGATCAATGGCGGCCTGGATGCGCCCAAGATCGGGTTGTACATTGACGGTACCACACCAACGGGTGAAAAATTCCGGGAGGTGGCCGACAGTACAGACTTCGTGTGGTCGTCGGGGCATGGCAGCTATACGACCAAACAGGTCTTTCAGCAGGTGGATCGCGTCCATGTCGAGGGTTTATCGCGGGTCTTCACGGTGAACATACGCACATTGGATACGCTCGGCTTTGACCTCAACGCATTGCTGCCGCTCTGGTCAGTCGATATCGCACCCGACCGCGCCGCGCGTCTGGTCAGCGACCTGCGCGACCAATTTCTGCGTCAGCACGGCGTCACCATGATTTCTTCCCGCGATCCGCGCTTCGACCCCAAAGAAGCATTGGGCAGCATGGGTATTCGCCCCTTCTGGCTGACGCTGATTGGCGAAGGCCTCATCGAAGTGGGACAAGTCGAACTGGCGACGGATCTGCTCAAACGGCTGATCAGCGTGCAGGTCGCCGTGTTGACCACTGACAAGGCATTTTACGAATTTTATCACCCGGATGAAGCGCGGGGTTTGGGCGATGTGGGCAGCGTGAAAGGGATAATCCCTCTGCATTTGCTGCTGCGCGTCCTTGGCGTGCGGATTATATCGAAAAAGAAGGTCTGGACGGGCGGCGCCTTTCACTGGGGCAGTCCGGTTTCCGTCACGCAGTCCGGCGTCACCGTAACGCGCGGCCCGCAGGGGACCCACATCGAATTTCCATCGAACACAGTGGTCGACCTACCATCCAATGCGGAATGGCAGCAGGTGATTGACGAGGCGTAACATCGTGGATGCACTAGTAAGCGAATTTCTTTATCGTCGTTCGCCTGACGGGATTCTGTTGGCCGATGACACCGGCATGATCAGCGAACTGAACCCGGCGGCCGCCGCGCTGTTAGGCGTACCGCCCGAATCGGTCATCGGTAAATACCCGATTCAAGCGTTCAAAACCAACCCGGCGCTGCTGAATCTCTTCAATCGCGAGGGGGATCAGGCGCTGGATGTGCGCCTGCCGCGCAAGCGGTTGGCTGCGGGCATCGCCTCCACGCTCGCCGATGGGCGGCGAATTGTGCTGCTGCACGATGTGACCGAGCAGCGCGAGCTGGAATCTCGGCGGGAAGCGCTCTCTTCAACCATGACGCACGATCTGCGCAATCCGATCAGCGCGCTTGCCGGGTATTCGGAACTGGTCGCCCGTTCCGGTGACCTCAACGAAGAGCAGGCGTACTTTTTGAAGCGGGTCCAGCAGACGACCCAGAAGCTGTACGACGTGGCCGGCGACCTGGTCGATCTCGTGTGGCTGGAAGCGGGCATGCCCATGAAGCATGTGCCCATCAACCTGAAAGAAGCGATCGCCGCCGTCATCGACTCGCTCGATGCCATGGCGCAGAAGAAAGCGATCTCGATTCTGGTATCAATTCAAGACCCGCTCCCCGCAGTCATGGGCGACCCGGATCGCATCAGGATGGTGATCCACAAGCTGCTGCACAATGCCTTGCACTACTCCGATGACGAACGCATGGTCGCCGTCCATGCGTGGGGCGACAGCAATGAAGCCTTCTGCTCGATTGCGGATCGCGGTTTCGGCATCTCCGAAGATGAGATCGAAATGGTTTTTGACCGCTTATTCCGGTCTAAAGACGAACGTGTCCAAGCCCTCCCCGGCGGCGGCCTCGGCTTGACCATCGCACGGCGCATCATCCAACGGCACGGCGGCGAAATCTCCGCCTCCAGCAGTCTGGACAAAGGCAGCACTTTCACTTTCATGCTTCCTTCCGCCAAATCCTAATCCGCTCACAGTTCACGGATAAAACCCATGGGTATGTTTTCACGACGGTCGCGTCGCAGTACGAAACCGGAAGAAGAGACACCAGATATTCCAGTTCCTTGGCGCAGGCTGTTCGGCTACCTGCGCCCGTATGTTGGCTATATGGTGATCGCCCTGTTCGGTCTGATCGGCAATTCGCTGCTCAGCCTCGTGTTCCCGGCCATGATTCAGCGCGTGGTCGATTCGGTGCTGGTGGCTAACGACCTCGCCCTGCTGGATCAGATCACCTTGATCCTGATCGGCGTGTTCGTCCTGCGGGCGTTCACGCAAATGATCGAAACGTTCACTATCAACTATGTGGGCGAACGCATCATCATGGATCTGCGCGCCGACCTGTATCAGCACATGATCGCTATGTCGCTGGCGTTCTTCACCAAACGGCGTTCGGGTGAACTGCTCTCCCGCCTTTCCAGCGATGTGACTATGATCCGGCAGGTGTTGACGGACAACATCACCGTACTGCTGCAGCAGCTGCTGCTCGCCATCGGTTCCGTCGCGATCATGCTGGCACTCAACTGGCGGCTAACCCTGTTCATCCTGATTCTGGTGCCGGTCATGGCGGCCATTGCACTTGTGCTCGGTCGACAATTGCGGACGGCCAGCACGCGCATTCAAGACGAGATCGCCAAGGCGACCACAGTGGCCAGCGAAGTCATCCAGAATGTGCGCGAGGTGAAGACCTTCGTCCGTGAACCTTATGAGAAAGTGCGCTACACCGACGCCATCCGCGAGGCCTTCAAAGTAGCGCTTCAGGCACTGCGCCTGCGCGCCGCGCTCGGTTCGACGATCGCGTTTGTCGCCTTCGCCGGGTTGGCACTGGTGCTGTGGTTCGGTGGCCGTGAAGCCATCGCCGGACGTCTGACAGGCGGCGAATTAATCGCTTTCCTCGTCTACGGCCTGACAGTCGCGGGTAGTTTGGGTTCGCTGCTCAATTTGTACAGCGTGGTCCAGCAGGGTATCGGCGCGACCAAGCGCGTGTTCGACATCTTGCAGCAGCCGCCCGACATCCTCGACGCGCCTAATGCGCAAACCTTGAATCGCGTGAATGGTGAAATCCGCTTCCAGAATGTGGCCTTCAGCTATGAGCAGCGGCAGGAAGTCCTGCACAACCTCGACCTGACGATTCCGGCGGGCGAAATCCTCGCCTTAGTCGGGCCGAGCGGTGCAGGGAAAAGCACGATGTTCAACCTGATCCCGCGCTTCTACGATCCCACGAGCGGCAGTATCACCATCGACGGAACGGACTTGCGCTCGGTAACGCAGGCCAGTTTGCGCCAGCAAATCGGCATCGTGCCCCAGGAGAGTCTGCTGTTCGGCGGCACGATCTACGAGAACATCCGCTATGGTCGGCTGGAAGCGACTGAGGCGGAAGTCTTCGCGGCGGCGCAAGCGGCCAACGCGCACGACTTCATCTTGGAACTGCCGGACCAATATCAGACCATCGTCGGGGAGCGCGGCATCCGCTTGAGCGGCGGACAGCGTCAACGTGTCTCTATCGCGCGCGCCTTGCTCAAAGACCCGCGTGTGCTGCTGCTCGATGAAGCGACCTCCAGCCTCGACAGCGAAAGTGAAGCCGAGGTGCAGGATGCCCTCGCCCACCTGATGCAGAACCGCACGACGGTGATCATCGCGCACCGCCTGAGCACGATTCGCATCGCGCACCGCATTGCCGTACTCGATAAAGGCAGCTTGATCGAAGTCGGCACGCACGATGAACTCATGGCGCTTAACGGCACGTATGCGCGCCTGTATAACCTGCAGTTCCGCGATGAACCGGACGAAAGCGAACCCGTGCAGCCATGACCAATGAGGGGATCATCGTCAACACAGGCGCGGTGATCGCCTGCGCTGCGTGCGCCATGCTCCTGTTCGGCCTCTGGTGTTTACGCCGCCGCAAGGTGCTCACGGCGCTATTGCTGATTCCTACGCTGGTATTGGGAGTCACAGCAGCGGTATTCATTTGGTACGGTCACCGCCCGCTGCCTACTCCAACCAGCGAGCAGTTGTTCCCCGGTGTCGAGTACATCCGCGAGGTGCGTTCCGACCCGCGTCCGCTGGCACTGCATGTCGTCACCATTGACCTGACCACGCCGGGACTGGAATTCCTCGTCACACCGGGGACGCCGGGCGAAGACTTACCCGCGCGTACAGTCTCCGAATTCCTCGACGAGTACGATCTGCAACTGGCAATCAACGGCGGGTTCTTCGATCCGTGGTGGGATCGCGCCCCGTGGGATTTCTATCCACACTCCGGCGATCCGGTACGTCCCCTCGCGGGGACGTACGCGTCTGAGGGCACAATCTACTTTCAGGATGGTCGCACACCGGATACGCTCTACATCAGTGCAAGTCATGAAGTATCGTTTGGCCTTCCCAACGGCCCAATCGATGAAGCAATTACTGGCTACCAATTTCTCCTCGCCGACGGCGTTAATATCGTCGAGGCGATTGACCTGATCGATACGGCACTGCATCCGCGCACAGCCGTTGGGCTGGATGTTTCCGGCGAGAAGCTCATTTTGATGATCGTGGATGGGCGACAGCCAAACTACAGCGAAGGCGTGACGCTCAGCGAACTCGCAGAACTCATGCGGGAATTCGGCGCTTATCATGCGCTAAACCTCGACGGCGGCGGATCGAGTACACTCGTCGTTGCGGACGCAAACGGTCAACCACGCGTCCTCAACTCCCCAATTCACACGCGCATTCCGGGGCGTGAACGTCCGGTAGCGACACATCTGGGGCTGTATGTAGCGGGCAGGTAACGGAGGTGCAATGACCTTACAAGGCGAACAAGTCCTCATTACTGGGGCGACCGGTTTTCTCGGCGGCGCGCTGGCGCTCAAGCTGGCGGCGCAGGGTGCGCATGTGCGGGCGCTGGTACGATCTCCGCAAAAGGCGGGTTTCCTCCCGCCCGAAATTGAACGTTTTTCCGGTGATGTGACCGACGTCGAGACCATGCGGCGCGCCGCTGAAGGTTGCGCCGTCGTGTTCCACGTCGCCGCGGTGTTCAGCGGTGTCGCGCCCCAGTTCGCGGTCAATGTGGACGGCACACGGGCAGTTGTCGCAGCAGCGGGAGAAGCAGGCGCGAAACGCTTGGTACACGTGAGTTCGATTGCCACCTACGGCTTCAACTACCCGCACGATGTCACTGAGGACATGCCTCTTGCTCCCGGTGCGATGCCTTACAACGTGACCAAAGCACAGGGTGAAGGTGTGGTGCGGGAGATCGCCGACCGTTATGGCCTATCTTATACGATTATCCGCCCCAGCATGATCTACGGGCCGAAAGCCGGCCTGTGGACGGAGCAGATGTTTCGCCTTGCCAGCCTCAACCCCACCCCGTGGATCGGCGACGGCAGCGGTTCGGCATACCCGATTTATGTGGATGATGTGGTCGATATGTTGATCCTCGCAGCCACCCACCCCAACGCGCACAATCAAGCGTTCAATTGCACGCCCGATCCCTCGCCAACGTGGCGCGAGTATCTCCAGAGCTATTCCCGTCTCGCCGGACATCAGAACTGGCTGGCGCTCCCGCCGCTGCTGCTGCTCGCCCTCGGCGGCATCGCCCTGCTCGTTTCACCGCCGTTGAGTGAGGGTCGCGACCTCCCCGATGCCCTGCAATATGCTCGGCGTTATATCACCTTCAAGATGACCAAGGCGCGTGATCTCCTCGACTGGCAGCCACCGACTGACTTACCGACGGGCATTGCCCACTGTGCGGACTATCTCCGCAGCATTGGAAAGCTCTCGTGACTGATTTACTAGCGATCGTGCTCACTGCTTCTCTCCTCACCGGGATCATTGCGCTCGGTTGGTGGCTGCTGTTCGCCACCGAAGGCGTGTATCTCGGTCGCCGCGTGGTAATCTGGCTATACGACCTCTATGCGACACGCTACGACGGCATTAAGCACTTTCGGCGCGAATACGACCATATGTATCTCGCCCAACCCATTATGGAGCGGATCGCGCCGGTCAAATCGCCGCTCATCCTTGATGCCGCGACCGGCACGGGGCGCCTGCCGCTGGCCATGCTCCGGCACGCGCACTTTCAGGGGCGCGTGATCGCCGTCGATCTCAGCCGCCGCATGTTGAGTCAGGCAGCCGTGAAGTTCAATGACACGCACGTCAATCTGCTCTGGGCACCGGCGGAACACCTGCCCTTTGCCGATAACTGTTTCGACGTGGTAACCTGCTTCGAAGCCCTCGAATTCATGGAGCGCCCCGAAGCAACGCTCATCGAGTTGATCCGCGTGCTGCGGCCCGGCGGTATCCTGCTCACCACCAATCGCATCAATACCAAGCTCATGCCCGGAAAAATCTATGTCGATGATGACATCGCGGGGCTGCTGCAAAAGAACGGCATGGGCAAGGTCGAGATCATGAGCTGGCAAGTCGATTACGATCTCGTATTGGGCTACAAAAAAGGCGACTCCCGACCCACGCTGGCGCACCCCTTGGCCGAGCTGCTGCGCTGCCCGCGCTGTGGTGAAGCCACTATGATCAATCAAGGTGACCATTGGACATGCCCCAACTGTCAGGCACGCGCATCCATTGGCTCTGATGGGGTGATCGAACTGGCTCACCTTGCGCGCGGCGGGTGAAATCCATACAATGCGTCCCAATTCGGTCTACATCTGATGAGGGACACCTTGAAACTCCTCCCCAATGAACTCACTGGTATGCTGCATGAGGCGATTCGCTCCGCACAGGCGGATGCATCGCTGCCTGCATTTGATATTCCCGCGCTGGATGTCCGCCCGTCCAAGCGCGCTGATCAGGGCGATTTCAGCGTCGCCGTCATGGCGCTGAGCAAGCTCGCGCGGGGCAATCCGCTCGACATTGCGCAAAAGATCGCTGCGCACATGCCCGCCGCCGAATTCCTCGCTGCGACCGAAGTCGCGCCGCCCGGTTACATCAACTTCCGTGTCAACCCGGTTTGGCTAAAGGCGCAGGTCAATGCCATCATCGCGGAGGGCGATCAAGTCTTTCAGCTCGAAACGGGCCAGGGTAAGCGCGCGCAGGTCGAATTCGTGAGCGCCAACCCGACCGCCCCGCTCCACATCGGACGCAGCCGTGGCGCGATTGTCGGCGATGCGGTCGCCCGCGTGCTCGAAGCGACAGGTTACGAAGTGCAGCGCGAATACTATTTCAACAACGCGGGCGTGCAGATGACCAACCTCGGCAAGAGCCTGCGCCTCCGCTATCTGCAAGCCCTCGGCGACCCCATCGACGAAAACGAACTGACCTATCAAGGCGAATATCTGAAAGATATCGCTACGAAACTGGTGTCCGAACGGGGTGACGCGCTCCGCGATTCGGACTGGAAGCCGTTCAAAGAGTATGCCGAAACCGAGATGTTCGAAATCATCAAGACGACGCTCAAACGGGTCGATATTCTCCACAACCAATTCTTCAACGAGAACAGCCTGTACGACAGCGGCGCCGTCTGGGATGTGCTGAAGGAACTAGAGCAGAAGGGGTACACTTATAAAGCCTCAGTGCCGGAAGATGCTGACGCCGAAGAACGAGCTGACGCAGGCGACAAGGGGGAAGCCATCTGGTTCCGCAGCACGCAGTTCGGCGATGCCAAAGACCGTGTGTTGGTCAAAGCCAATGGCGACCCGACCTACACCCTACCTGATATCGCCTATCACAAAGACAAGATTGAACGCGGTTTTGACATCTGCGTGAACATCCTCGGTGCGGATCATTATGTGCAGCATCAGGTCGTTCGGCATGGCGTCACGGCGCTCGGTCTGGACGCCTCGAAAATCCATGTGATCATCGTGCAGATTGTGCATCTGCTGCGCGGGGGCGAAAAGGTCAAAATGAGCTCGCGTAAGGGCGATTTCGAAACGCTGGACGATCTGATCGACCAGACGAGCGCGGACGCCGTGCGCTACGGTCTCCTGGCTCGCACGAGCGACTCGCATCTCAACTTCGATCTCGACTTGGCCGTCAAACAGACGAATGAGAACCCCGTTTACTATATTCAGTATGCGCACGTGCGCTGCGCGGGCATCTTCCGCGAGGCGGCGCTGCGCGGTGTTACCGACGACGGCGCGGATCTGAATTTGCTCGGAGACGCGGAGATGGCATTCCTACGCAAGGCGCTCGAATTGGGCGAAGTGCTGGAACTCGCCGCATCGCACCTTGAGCCGCATCGCGTGGCCTTCTATGCGTTGGAACTGGCGAATACGTTCCATCCGATTTTTGACAATGTGCGCGTGCTGCACAGTGAGGTTCCGCCAGAAGTCGCCAAAGCGCGTCTGCGTTTTTACCGCGCCGCACAGGTCATCCTCAAACGGGTGCTGCGCCTGATGGGTATGACCGCGCCGGAAGTTATGTAGAGCGGCGCGTTTTCTCAATTTGATCTATCCTGTAAGGGTGCACGCTGCTGCGCCCTTTGTCTGACACTGGAGGCTAATCATGGGACTCAAAGCCGATCTCTGGATTCGCAAAATGGCACTCGAACGCGGAATGATCGAGCCATTTGTAGAGCGACAGGTGCGCGAAGGCGTTATCAGCTACGGGCTGTCAAGTTATGGCTACGACATGCGCGTCGCCAGCTCCTTTAAAATCTTTACTAATGTCTATTCGGCCATCGTCGACCCGAAGAACTTCTCACCGCAATCGTTTGTCGATGTGGAAACCGATGTGTGCATCGTGCCGCCGAATTCGTTCGCGCTCGCCCGCTCCGTCGAATACTTCCGGATTCCGCCGAATGTGCTCACAC
>CALKIA010000343.1 GCA_937988705.1 uncultured Chloroflexota bacterium
GCACACACAGGTGCGCCCCTCCATCCATTCGTGGATTTGTTTCGAGAACCTACTTCAGCGAATGTCTGCAAGACGCAAAAGGACGAGGCCGGCCTCGTCCCTACGAGAAAAATACGCGCATACGCCGGATCGTGTTCCGACGATTTACCGGATGGAGCACTTAGGGGGTAATCACCAACTTGCCGCGTACATGCCCCGCGTCCAGATAGCTGACCGCCGCGGCCGCCTCCGACAGCGGGTAGCAGCGCTCGATGACGGGCTTCACTGCGCCGCGTTCGACCAATGCTGTCAGCGCGCGCAGGTCGGCGGGCGTCGCTTTCGCCATCAGATTGCCCAACTGCTTGCCGTCGCGTTTCGGCATAAAGGGTGCGCGCAGCATGGCCTCGAAGATCTGTGCGTCTGACCCGCCGACCATCACATACCTGCCCCCCGGTTTCAGCGCCCGCGCGTAATGCGCCAGCGGGTGATAACCATTGATGGCGAGGATGGCGTCGTACTGCGCCCCATGCGCGGTAAAGTCTTCGCGGGCGTAGTCGATGACCTGTGTCGCGCCCAATCCGCGCAGCATGTCCAGCTTGCTCGCGCTGGCGATGGCCGTCACCTCCGCGCCCAAGGCGCTGGCGATCTGCACCGCAAACGTGCCAACACCGCCGGACGCACCGTTGATCGCCACGCGTTCACCCGCCTGCACTTGCGCCTTGTCGCGCACCGCCTGCAATGCGGTGATCCCCGCCAACGGCAGCGCCGCCGCTTCCTCAAAGCTGAGGTTGCCGGGCATCGGTGCCAGCGCCGTCTGCGGCACGGCGACATATTCCGCAAAGCCGCCCAATCCGCAGTTGGAAATGTCACCATAGACAGCGTCACCGGGCTTGAACTCGGTAACACCGCTCCCGACCGCGGCCACGCGCCCGGCGATGTCGCTGCCGAGAATAGTATGCTTCGGCTTGAACAGGCCATAGCCCGTGAGCCGCACGATGAACGGCTGCCCGCGCAGCAGGCGGATGTCGGCACTGTTGACGGCGGCGGCGTGGATTTTCACCAGCACTTCGCCCGCCTTCGGCGTTGGCTTAGGCACATCGACAAGGCGCAGCCCATCCGGCGACCCGTATTGTGTGTAGATCAGCGCTTTCATGTTCATTTCCTTTTTCTTTATGACCAGTTCCAAGCAGACAAGACCGTGACGCCGTTCAAGATTATGCTCACGATGAGCAGGAATTTGTCGTAGGCGGAGGGATAGCTTCGCAGATCGACGAGAACGAAGAGAAAGAAGCCAATCGCAACGATGATGTTCACCCAACGGTTGATCGGTTGGGGCAGCACCAGCGACAGCAAGACCATCAGGATCGGGATGAGCATGAGGACAGCCGCTCCCAGCCACATCAGACCTGTGAACCGCCGACCTTCAGCCATGCGGGCAGAGTCGCCGCTGTAAATGCGTAGCACGTCGCCCAGCAAGTAGATGAGCATGACGGTAATCCAGATGCCGGATAGGATGATACGTGTATCGAGCATAATTGCGTTTCCTTTCTGAAAAGGCTCTTGGTTGTTTGATGGGCAGACAGGGACAAGGCACTGCCCAGCCTGCATCCTGAGCGGATGAGGCGAACCCGGTGTGCGATTCGGTTGTGCTGTGGGTGTGGGTATGCGGCGCAGATCGGGGCTAGGCGTTCACTCCCTGTCGCTGCTGCCACAGACGAATGAGCTTGCTGCCGCTCCCTAACACGATGAGGACGACGGTGATCAAGGTGATGACAGCGGACAGTTGATCGAGCGGCAGTGCACTTAGTTCGGGCACAGTCTGCATAATCCACCTAAACACGGGTGCGAGCAGCACAAAGTAGACGCCAACCGCGCCGACCAGATCAAGTACCGTCTGCGTCAGCCAGGTCTCTAACGTCCAGCGGCGGCGGATGAGCGCCCACAGGTTGAGAGAAACACCGCTGAATGAAGTGACCAGCAGCACGACTAGCCAGCCCGTTGGCACGGGCAGTACGTCGCCCGGATCGCTCAGGTTGAAGCGCAGCGTCAAGCCGCCCACTTGCAGGTAATAGACGAGGGCGATGCCGACCAGCGTGCCGATGGCGAGTCCCACGCCGGACTCAAAGCGATCCACCGTGATCGGATCATCCACTGCCGGAAGATCGAGCGGATTAAACTCGGACTTCGCTGACGCCCACAGGTCTTCGCCGGAATGCTGCAAGATAGCGAAGAAGATCACCACAATCGCAAAGAAGAGGAGCGCCGCCTGCCCTGCCGTGAAGATCGAGCCGATCAGCAGCTGCAGCCAGTTATCGTCCTCCGGTGACAGCGCAGCGCCGACGATGTTGGCGATGACCACCACCGCCGGGACGAGCGGCAGCCCAAAACGCAGCACCGTCAGCATGAACGGGTACAAATCGGGACCGACAAGGTACTGATCGCCGCTGTACGAGGCGGCGATCAAGCGCGGATCGCCCATCTGCTTCAGCACAGCCGCCACGTCTGCCTGCGTGGGCGAGCCGCCGTAGCGGTCTTCAAGCTGATCCTGAATTTGCGAGCGCAGTTCAGCTTCGATCTCCGCGCGTTCCCGGGGCCGCACATACAACCCCACCTGATGAACATAGCGGTCGATTAACTCATTCATGGTCTTTCCGTTCCAGTATTCTCTGCATGACCGTGACTGTCTCCTGCCATTCCAAACTCAGCGCCGTCAGCACTTCCTGTCCAGCCGCGCTGATGCGATAGTATTTGCGCGGACGCGACTCCGTCGTGTCCCACTCGCTTTGCAGCAGCCCCTGCTTTTCCAGCCGCCGCAGCAGCGGATAGAGCGTACCTTCTTCGATCTCCAACCCCAGCGCGCCCAGCCGCTGAATGAGGTTGTAACCGTAGCTGGCGCTGTCCGTCAGGCTCAACACGGCTAGTACGACGATGCCCCGCCGCAGCTCTAAACGAAGCTGTTCAACACTTTCACTCGTATCCGTCATAACCTATGCGCCTTACGATACTGTGTCATGCACTTTACTATGCGTCACACAGTATCAATATACTGTACGACACACAGTATTGTCAAGTGGCTGAGCGCAAACGAAATATCTTTTTGGATGTGTCTAGAGGACGAGGCGTACCGGTAGCGACGTAGAATAGCGGGGAGTTCATTTGGGGGCAGCGGACGCCATGAATGGCGTCCCTACACAAGGATAGCTTTTCTCGTAGGGGCGTGATAAATCGCGTCCGGCAAATAATTGCAATTGTAGGGACTCATCCACACGCCTGTTTTGGTCGACTGCCTACAACGTGCAGAGGCGCCGCTTCAATTGTGGGGTAAGGGGTTATTTCAGACCTTTGGTTTGCGTTGTTTGGGGAAGCGCGCACCTAACCACGCACCAAGCACAATCGCCAGCCCCCCCAGCACGAGGAGGCCGACAAGGGCCAGCGGCGTCACACCGGGTTCATCAATGACGGGCGCATCTTCACGAGCAACTGCCAGCGTGGGAATCACGGTTCCGGGCGCTGGTTCCTGCACGGTGATGGTAACGCCATCTGGCATACCCAAATCCATATGATTCGGATCGCCCAGGCTGGCACATAACTGATACGTCCCGGGCCGGAGTTCAATGACGCCTGAAGCTTGATAGAGCATGCCCCGCAGGGTGCCATTCACCCATAAGTGCCAGTGGCCGCTGCCCAGCGCAAGGTCGACATTGCGCGTTTCGACTGTGATCGCCACTTCTGTTCCATAAATAACGTCACCAATCTGCGGCGCAACGATGCGAATCGAGGGGGCGTCGTCACCGCTGGCAATTGGGCGATCACTGGCCAGCAGCGCAGCACATTGTTCATTGACGGGCGGGGTCGCCGTCTGAGCCTGAAGCGGAGAGACCAGCAGCACGCCCAAGACGATCGCGAAGATTACAGACAGTGGAAACATGCGCATGGAAAACCTTTTGTGTAGACCGGAGCTAATTCTCGCCGTGGCTGTGGATGGAATTGAGTACGCAAGGCACTGGTCTCGCTTCCGGCGGTAAATGATCTGCGGTAGGATTCAGCAAGTTTTCTTCTGGTTGGGCGCAAACAATGGTCGTCGTTTTCAGCGAAATCTCGAAAAATACCTCAGCCATAAACATTCACGAAACTCGCGCGATCACCGAAGCTGCACCCATGTTTGGCTGCCGAGTATATACCATACCAGCGGATTCTGAAGAATGTGAAACAGCAAAAAAGGCGCTCGATGACGTTCGGAGTGAGTTAGGCTGCCCCGTTTTCGTTAAGGGAGCGGTTAAAGTAGACTCTCGAAAGTCCCAATGTAGGGGTAGACCTAGGTGTCTACCCGGTTTCGGGCGCACACACAGGTGCGCCCCTACATCCATTCGTGGATTTGTTTCGAGAACCTACTTAATGTCGGACAAAGACCTAAACTCGATTATTGAGCCTACTTTGCGCCAACCATAACGCTCACGCAGGACAGCAGTGGTTAGACAGCTCGTCCAGCTTTATGGACTTGGCGAAGCACCAAACGGATTTCCGCCGGGGCGCGAAGACCGTGTCTTTCTCTATACAGGGGAGGTATTGGCGCTTGGGTTTTACTGGGATATTGATCCGCCGCCCCGAATCGGCAGCAGTTTGGCGACCGCCGTGAGCAGCGTCGATTTGCCCGCGCCGACCAGCGCCACCCGCGCCCCGACCGGAACGATCAGGTTCATGTCGCGCAGCGCCAGCCGCTTCGTGCCGGGGTAGACCACCGACAGCCGCTCGACGACGAGCGCAGGCGCGCTGGTGGGTGAGTGCTTCAAGCTGAAGCTGGAACGCAGCGCCCGCGAGAAACTCCGCTGTCCCACACGAGACGCAGACGAACAGGGGACGTTCGCACCACCACAGCAGGCTAAAAAAGCGTCCATATGGATACCTCGATCTTCGCCATTTAGCGATTACTTCCGGTCAAGCCCTGCGGTAGGCTGGTGCTATGGTTGACGAAGCGCGTCTCTGCACCGCGAAGACTCCCCTTCTGTGGTCGTCAGAACCTGACGCGACGGGAGGAATTGCGGTGAGGGTCTTGACTGTGAGTTTCATTCTACTTCTGATCGGGCTCCTGCCCGTTTCGCATGTGGCTGCACAAGATACGGCCTGGACAGTAGAGTACTATAACAATCTCTATTTACTTGGAGATCCGGCGGTCTCGACTCAGGCCAACGCCGTGAACTTCAATTGGGGGGGAGGCGCACCCACGGCCCAGATCGCCCCGGATAACTTTTCAGCCCGGTTCGCCACTGATGTGGTATTACCGGCGGGAACTTACCGCTTCTACGCACTGGCAGACGATAACATCCGCATTACCGTCGATTTCAATAACGTGGTCATCGACACGTTCGACGATCCGAATGTGGGGCAAGTCATCAGCCGGGATGTCACACTGCCCGCCGGAAACCAGCATATTCAGGTTGATTACCGTGAGGTTACCGGCAGCGCCTACGTGTATGTCGAGTGGGCGAATCTGAACACGAATCCCACTGGCCCATCTTTTGGGCCACCGACGCAAAATCCGTTTGATCCGAATGCGTGGACAGCACAGTACTTCGCTAATCAGAATTTGGAGGGCGCTCCGGTCGCCGTGTTCAGCGAGGCGTCGCCGACCCATAACTGGGGATACAATGCCCCGTTAGCAAACGTTCCGGCGGACAACTTTTCGGTTCGCTGGACGACAACGCTCAATCTCACGGGCGGCATTTATGAACTGAACGTGCTCACCGATGATGGAGTTCGCGTCTACATCAACGGCGTCCCGATCATCGATGAATGGCATCTCGCCACCGGGCAAAGATATGTGCAAACCATCAACCTGCCGACGGGAGCAACCGGTATCCAGATCGATTTCTTCGAAAACACGGGCGTCGCTGGTCTGGATTTCAACCTGCGTCCGCAAGCTGCACCGGTCGTTATCACCACAGATCCGATTGTCACGATCACCGCGCAAGTCCTGAATGTACGTGACTATCCCGGCGTGAGTTTGGGCAGCATCCTTTTGCGCGTAAATCGGGGAGCGACCTACCCGATTATCGGGCGAAACAGCGACAGCTCATGGTGGTTGATCGACGTCAATGGTACGACGGGCTGGGTGTCCTCTCCATTTGTCACCGAACTAAATACCGGCAGCGTCCCAGTAATCGATCCAACCAACACCCCGCGGAATGAACTCCCTGTGACGGGTGGCACCGGCTATCTGGTGACAGCCACCCCCCACACCGTCAACCTGCGGAGCGGCCCCGGCTTAGGCTACTCGATCATTGAAAGATTCCGCGCCGGCACAACCGCCGAGATTATCGGTCGGAATCCGAGCAGCAGTTGGTGGCACATCAACTACAACGGCGTGCTTGGTTGGGTAAGTGCGCGCTATGCCGTTATCGAGGCCGGCGTAGACGTAAATACGATTCCCGTCACGTTTTAGGGATGTGAAGGAGGATAAAATGCAGTTCAAAGATGGAACGCATGTGTACACCGCCGATGATCAGGATGTCGGCGTGATTGACCGGGTGGTGCTGGATCCGCACTCGAAAGTTGTGACGCACATCGTCATCCGCCAGGGTTTTCTCTTCACCGAAGACAAAGTCATTCCGGTAGAATTCGTTGCCCACGCCGATGAGAACAAAGTGCGCCTAAAGCAGTCAGACGATCAGCTTCCAGAGTTCGCGCCTTTCGAGGAAAAGTACTACCGCCCGCTTGATGACAGCGTCGATTACCCAACTGGCTATGTTCGACCCTATTTCGCTTACCCGCCAGTGGGAACTGCGTGGTGGGGATATCCGGGCTACATGGGTTACACCGCCTTTCCCGCCGCAGGAGACTTCAGCGAAGTGCGCACTGAGCAGAACATTCCCGACTACACGGTCGGCTTGTCAGAAGGTGCACAGGTGGTCAGCAGCGACGGCGAAGTCGTCGGCGAACTTTCGCGTGTCTATATGGATCAGGCGAGCGCCCGGGCAACTCATATCATCGTCACCAAAGGGTGGTTGTTCAAGGAAAGAAAGCTCATCCCGACTTCATGGATCAGCCAGCTTGAGGAACAAACCGTGCAGCTTTCAATCAGCAAGCGCTACTATGAACGTCTCCCGCTCTTTGAAACGTAAATCAGCGCTGGCGCGCGAGGCAGCGGCATGAAAAGAGTGGTTGTAAGCAATCTGGTCGGGACTGAACAGCCGGAAGCTCCACGTTATGTCGATCCGCTGTGGGATGCGTTCAAACGGCGCGTTTTCCTCGTCGCCGGCATTGTGGTGTTCCTGTGGCTGTTCATAAGTTTCGTCGGTGCCACCGTCGATATTCTGCTGCTGCTGCTTCTGTGTGTGCTGATCGCGGTTGGCGTACGCGGTACAGCAGATTGGATCGCGCAGCGCACACCTTTGTCCAACCGCATGAGTGTTGCACTGACCGCCGTGCTCATCATGGCGTTGATCGCGGGCGCTAGCTTCGTCGTCGGTCCCAGTCTGGCCAACCAACTCGGCCAGTTGAACACAACGCTGGAAACATCGCTGCAGCAAATCGAACGCGAGCTGATGCGCTACGGGTGGGGGCAAGAATTTGTGGATCGGCTGCCCACCACGACCGATCTCCTGAATCAAGTGATGGGGCGCAGTTCCGCCATCTTCGCCCAGATAACCGGGATTCTCTCATCCGTTCTGAGCCTCCTATCCACCATCATCGTTGTGATCTTTGTGAGTTTGTTCCTCGCAATTGAGCCCAACACCTACGTCAGCAGCTTCGTGCAGCTCATTCCGCAGAATCAACGCCAGCGCGTGCGCGATACTTTCGGCGAAGTCAACCGCACGCTCAAAAAATGGCTGCTCACCCGCGCTGTGTCGATGGTTGAGGTCGGACTGCTCTCGTTCATCGGACTACAGCTTTCGGGCATGCCGTTGAGCCTTTCGCTGGCAATAATCGCCGCAATTGGCGCGTTTATCCCCACCTTCGGGCCGATTCTCGCCCTCATTCCGGCGGTGCTGGTGGCGTTCATCCAGAGTCCGGAACAAGCGCTCATCGTCACGCTGCTGTACCTTGGAATTCAGATGTTCGACAATTACCTAGTCACACCGCTCCTGCAAAAATCGATGCTCTATCTCCCTCCGGCGTCCATCATTGTCGCTCAGCTGCTCTTCGGCGCGCTCACAGGCGGGTTCGGCTTAGTGCTCGCAGCCCCGGTCGCCGCGGCTCTCGTCGTTATCGTGCGTAATCTGTACATTGAAGCGGTCTTGCACGATGACATTGCGCCGGATAACCAGCCGAAGGGTGAGCAATGAAACTCCGTGACCTCTTCGCCCTGCTCCGCGAAACGGCGACGCAGTGGAGTTCGAGTCAGGTGGTGCGTCTGGCCGCCGCGATTTCGTACTATGCCGCCTCGTCCATCCTCTCACTGCTCGCCCTAACCGGGATGTTGAGCAGCCTGTTTCTCTTCAGTGAACAGGCCATTCGCAGCGAAATCGTGCACGGCATCGAGCAGATTATCGGAGAGGAGAATGCGCAAGTCATCGACGGAGCGTTAGCCGATGCGTCGAACGATCTGCGGCAAAGCTCACCGTTCGCTGCGCTGGGTATTGTCGCCGTACTGCTCTACAGCACGTCGCGTTTGTTCCGGCGGTTGCGGGATGCGCTCAATGTCATTTGGGATGTCGAGCACCTGCATCCGCCCCAGAGCATGGTCCGGCAATATGTGAAAGACACCGTGATTTCATTGGCCGCCGCGGTGATCTTCGGCCTCCTCCTGCTCGTCATCCTGCTTCTGAATGGTGTCGCTTTTATCGCCGTCGACCTTCTGGATCGCTTGCTTCCCGAAACCACCATGCTTCAAATCTGGCAGTTCGTCGGCTATGCCTCGCTGCTGCTCATCATGATCGTCGTCTTCACGCTGATTTACCGGTTCATGCCCGACACACGGCTGCCGTGGCGCAGCGTGCTGATCGGTGGCACTGTTACGGCGACCCTGTTCACGCTCGGTCAGTTCGTGATCGGCTGGTATATCGATCTGACCAATACCGGCACGGTCTTCGGCGTACTCGGCGCGTTCCTGGTTATCCTGCTGTGGGTCTATATCTGCGCGTATATCGTGTTGTTCGGCGCCATCTTCACATACCTCTACGATCAGCGGCAGGCGACCCCGCACACTCCGACCATTACAGCTCAATCAGGTTGAGCCGCCGCGCAATCGACGCCGCTTCGGTGCGCGTATTGGCGCTCAGTTTCATCAGAATGCTGCGTACGTGCTTTTTGACCGTTGTCGGGCTGACGATGAGGATCTCGGCAATTTCCTTATTTGTCCGGCCTTGTTCGACGTGGCGCAGCACCTCCAGTTCGCGTTCAGTCAGGTCAATGTCCGGTTTCACCGGCTGGCGCATCGCGCTCATCAAGGCGCGGGAGGCCTCAATCGAGAGGTACGTTTCCCCCTCGACGACCGCGTGGATCGCCTTGCCCAGTTCCGCCAGCGTGAAATTCTTCAGCAAATACCCGACGGCTCCCGCTTCGACCGTCGAACGCACAAGTTCCTCATCATCGAAACTGCTCAACGCAATGATCTCTGTCTCCGGGCAGGTCTCCCGCAGCACCTGAATCGCATCGACGCCGCTCATCGTCGGCATGCGCAGATCCATCAGCACCACATCGGGTTTGAGCTCCATACAGAGCTGCACCGCCTGTCGACCATTATCGGCTTCTCCCACCAACTCGATATCGGCGAAGGTCAGCAGCGAAACCGCCAGTCCTTTTCGGACAACCGTATGGTCGTCCACCACCACCACGCGAATCATGTCGGTCATATCATTTCTCCCTTATCAGCCGGGATCCAACCAACGCATAATGACCACGGTGCCCGCCCCGACTTGGCTCTGAATCGCCAGCGTCGCGCCCACGGACTCCGCCCGTTCGCGCATCGACTCGCGGCCCAGCCCGCTGGAACTGCTCTCAGGGTCGAAGCCGATGCCATCATCCTGAATCGCCAGTTCACCCTGGTGCTCGGCCAGCAGCAGGCGTACCGTCAGCGTGGTAGCCGCCGCATGTTTCAGAACGTTGTTGATCGCCTCCTGAGCGATGCGATAGAACGCCATTTGTACTTCCGGGGTCAACGCATCTGCGGAGGCCGCATCGAAATGCGTTTCAACCTGAAGGCGATCTTTGACGGTTTCCACCAACTGCTCCAACTGGTGAACAAGGGTCGTCTTGGTGGACTGCTCAGGTCGCAGTTCCCACAACAGGATCCGCATTTCGGCCAGCGCACTCCGGTTCAGTTGACGCAGTGTCTCCAGATGAACGGTGATCTGGTCGAAGTTCGTTCGTCCCAATTCAACGACGGCTTCCGCGAGCAGACTCGACGTGAACAGCTTTTGACTGATGGCATCGTGTAGATCCCGCGCCAGCCGATTTCGCTCTTCGAACACGGCGAGGGCTTTCGCTTTCTCGTGCAGCTGTGCGTTCGAAATGGCGACCGCGGCATGCGTCGCAAATGCCTCTAACCGTTCCCCGTGTGCAGACGTGAAAAAATTGGACTGTCTACTCGTCAGATTCAGGAAGCCGATCACTTGGTCCTGCAATTGAATGGGGACTCCGGCGTAGGAATGAACGTGATCCGGCTCGAATTGGGCGGTCCACTGCGGGTAGATTCGGGCGTTCGGCAGCAGCAGCGGTTTTCCCGTCTCAATCATCTCCTGCAAAATCAGATTGTCGGTGACGGATAAGAGCAGATTGGAATTGGGATTGGACGGCGTAGAATTCTGATACCCGTGCGCGCCGACGATGCGGGCCTGTCCCGCTTCGAACAACATGATATCCGCGGCATCGTGCGGCACCACCCGGCCTAGCACAGTGAGGATCTGATCCAGAACCTCGGTCAGGTTCAGTGAGCTGTTCAGGAGCATCGCGCTATCCCGCAGCGCTTCGGCGAGCACCCGCTGCTCACGCTCGTTCTGCTCAATCTCCTTGCGTGCCGTGATATCGAGTGCCACGCCCACGATGCCAGTAATGTTTCCCTGTGCGTCGCGCAGGGCTTCTAAGGTCATGTCATAACACCGTTCAATTCCATCTATATGCACGGGTATTTCAACGCGTGTCCCGCTGCCGGTTTCCAGAACACTCCGCTTGATCTGTTCCACCTCTGCCGCCTCATCAGCCTCCGGTATCAAATCCAGATCGCGTTTGCCCCGCACCCCCTCAAGTGTGAAACGGCCACTGGCATTGTGCAGCCACGTATAGCGCAAATCCGTATCCTGGTTGAAAACCGAGACCGTCGATCCTTTGAGCGCAATGCGAAACCGTTCGCTGTTCAGGCGTAAGGCTTCGGCCAGTTGCGTTTGTTCCCTCATCTTCTGCTGCATCGCCGCGAAGACCCGCCGACGCTCTTCGAACAACCAGCTCACGACGACGCTCATCGCGAGGAAGATGCTGAAGCGCGCGACGTTGTCAAGCGAAAGCAGGGCATCATAGTGCGGCGCAGGGAAGAAGTAGATCACGGAGCCCACCGTCAGACAGGTCACGAACAAACCTGATCCGAAGCTGCCATACCATGCGCTCAACGCGACGGCCGGCCAGAATAACAGGAAAGGATTGGGTTCGACCAGATTGCGCAGCACCAGCGAAGCGCCGAGCGCCACTGCGAAGATCAGCAGGGAAATGGCGTAGCGGATATACCACGCTGTTCGCATGGTGAAAGATTCTTCTCTGGCCTGGGCTTTTGGCATGGGCATACGGTTTTCCTGAGCCTATAGCATAAGTTTATTTCCAATTTAATATATTCGGCCATCTTCGGCCACGCTTCTCACGGTATCCCAATGGATACCCGTTGAGTCGCCCAATTAACGACGATTCAACTTACAAACTTTATTACCATTAAAGTATTGAGACGTGATGAAGGAGGTACCGATGAAACCGTTCACCAAAGCCAGACTATTCTTACCACTGGTGGTTATTCTCGCCCTGCTGACCGCCGCTTCGGTTTTCGCGCAGGATGCAACCCCCCAGATGGGCGATCCGCAGGCGGTCGTCGAGAGCTACCTGATGAATCGTGATGCGAATCTGCTGGCCGAAAATGTGGAATTTGCCGACCCCCTGGGTCGGGAACCCATTGTCGGACGTGATGCTACCGCCGGCATGGAAGGCTCGATGTTCGGCGAACAGTATGGGTGGAATCTTGAACCGTGGCGCTATTTCTACGCGGATACGACGGTCGTCGTCGAGTTCACTTATGCTGATGACGCCGCCAACCAGACCGCCGTTCGCTCAGCGGGCGCTGAGGTCGCTGTACCGCTGGTCGCCATTTTCCAGGTCATGGATGGGCAAATCACCAGCATGCGCACCTACACTGACTCAGCCTTTGTTCAGACCGGAATTGGCGTTCCGGGTGCCGTCGGGGACCCCGGCATGGCAGTCGATATGAGCGATCCTTATGCTTTGCTCGACGCGGTCACCGACGATCCCGCCTCGTATCAGAGCCAGACGGTGACCGTCGCTGGGCCGATCACGGAAGTCATCGGCGCTGAAGGTCAAATCGCGCTGGTGATTGTCGAACGCGATCTGTTGGGTGATGACCCCGCCCTGATCATTCCCGAAAGCGAAGACGTGTTCATGAATGCCGCGTGGGCGACCGGGGAAGAAATTCAAATCACCGGAACCGTGCAGCAGTTCGATATGGCTGGACTGGAAGAGCAGCTGGGCCGCGATCTTGATGACAACCTGTTCACCGGTTACGAAGATTACCCCGTGATCATTGCTTCTGAAGCCAGCCTGCTGGGTGGCAACGGGTAAGGTTTCAAACCACAAGAGCGCCATCACCTGTGTGATAGCGCTCTTGTCTGTTGTTACGACCGACCATACACCAGAAAGGAGCACAACATGCCTCTGCGACGAACTGCAATCCTTTTGCAGATTTTTTGTATTCTGCTCTTCACCTCGGTCTTATTCGCTCAGGAAGCGACCGAAACCCCCGAAGCAACCCAACCTACCGAGCTCACGCCCGAATTTCTCGTGACTCCAGAAATGACTGAACTCCCACAAGCTGACGCGATTCCGCCGGAAATCGCCGCGCACATGGACGATTGGCCGCTGCCGAACCGCGACTATGCCAATACCCGCGCGGTGCTGACTTCGACCATTAACAGCGGCAACGTCGATCAATTGGAAGTGGCGTGGTCGTTCCCCATTCCCGGTCGCGCGCCCTACGGTGCAGCGGCATCCGCGCCGGTGATCGTGGCGGGCGTTGTGTACTTTCAGGATCTGGCCAGCAATGTTTTTGCGATTGATCTCGACAGCGGCGAGGTGCTGTGGGAACGGTTGTACGACAACGGCGTGATCGGGCCGAATGGCGTCGGGGTTGGTTATGGCAAGGTGTTTGCCATTACGAGCGTCGATACGTTTGCGGCCCTCGATATGGCTACGGGGCAGGAAATCTGGGTGCGAACGACGGCCAATCGTCCAACAGGCGCATTTCAACCCATCGCTTATGGCGGCTACGCCTACTATACGACGCAGGCGGGAGTCGCGGGGGACGGCGAAAATTCATTCCGTGGCTATACACCGGGCACGAGCGGCCACATCTACGCGCTCGATCCCGACACGGGCGAGACAGCCTGGGAATTCCAGACCGTGGAAGAAGGTTTTTGGGGCAATCCGGAAGTCAACAGCGGCGCTGGTGTGTGGTTTCCGCCCGCCATTGATACCCGTTCCGGGCTGACCTTCTGGGGGACGGGCAATCCCGCGCCCTTCCCGGGCACGTTCGATTTCCCGAATGCGACCAGCCGCCCCGAACCGAATCTGTATGCTAATTCGCTGATCGCCCTGCAGCACGATAGCGGGGAACTCGCCTGGTACAACTACGTTAATCAGAATGACCTGTTCGATCTCGACCTTCAACTATCGCCCATGCTGGCAACCGTCGCCATCGACGGCATTGCGCGCGATATCGTGATCGGATCTGGCAAACTGGGGTACATCTTCGCGATGGATCGCGCGACGGGAGCCACGCTGTGGAGCGCGCCTGTCGGCATCCATCAGAACGACGATATTGAGGAAATTCCGCCCGGCGAAACTATCACCGTGTATCCGGGCGTGCTCGGCGGTGTCGAAACGCCGATGGCGTACGCCGATGGCATCATCTATGCGCCTGTGCTGAATCTGCCAACCGAGTATGAAGCGACCGCGTTTGGCTCTCTGGATGGTTCGGAAGCGGTGGCGGCAGCGAACGAACGTACCCCGATCGGACAGGGTACCAGTGAACTGGTGGCACTGGATGCCGCAACGGGTCGCGTGTTGTGGTCACATGAGTTCGACAGCGATATGTACGGTGGCGCGACGGTGGTGAGCGACCTCGTGTTTGCCGCCACCTTTGATGGCATGATCTATGCCCTCAATCGCGCTTCCGGCGAAATCGTCTGGTCGTATCAAGCGCCTGCCGGGATCAATGCGTGGCCGGCTGTCGCTGATGACATGATCGTCTGGCCCGCTGGGTTTGGCAACACACCTTCGCTGATCGCGCTGCGCCTCCCGCTCGCTGCTGGCGAACCGGCAGCGACCCAAAGTGCCGAGGCCGAAGCGACGCCGGATGCACAAGCTGCACCGGAAGCCACACAGAGTGCCGAAGCGACCGCCGAAGCGACCGCGCAGCCCCAGCCTGAAGGTGAAGCGACTCAAGCGGCCGAGGGCGGGAGCGGCGAACAAGCTTCGAGCGAATTCATCACGGTCGATGCGGAGAACCAGACCGTCACGTTGACCGTCATCGCCGCCTACGACAACACGAACGGCGGCCTCAATTTCAACGGGTACGCCAATGGCGAGGCGACTTATCTTGTGCCGGAGGGTTGGACCGTCAATGTGAATTTCGAGAACCGCGCCGACCTGCCCCACAGCGCGATGATCGTCCCGCAGGATGCGGTCAGCGAACAGCAAATGCCTGAACCGGTATTTGACGGCGCGGCGGTTTCCGATCCCAATGCCGGGGTCACCGGGACGGCGGAATTCAGCTTTACCGCGAGTGCGGCAGGTACCTACGCCATGGCCTGCGGCGTACCGGGGCACGCGGCGAGCGGCCACTGGATCGTCTTCGAAGTCGGCAGTTCCGATGTTCAGCCCGCATTCCAGACGGGCGGCTAACGCAAGTTACGAGAGCACGAGGGCGATGGGCGGCATCGTCCTCATCATCCTAGAAAGACGTCATAAACCATGTCGTTTCTGAACTTCGAAGGTAACTCGCTGGTTCTCAATTTCGCGATCTTCGCTGGTGTGGCGGTGGTGGTATGGCTGGCCGGAACGCGGATTTCGTATTACGCGGATGCACTGGCCGACCGCACGGGGATTGGCAAAGCGTTTATGGGCATGGTGTTCCTCGCACTGGCGACTGAAACACCAGAGATCGGTACAACGGTGTCAGCGGCGATTTCGGGGAACGCTCCGCTTGCGGTCAACAATGCGTTTGGCGGGGTGAATATGCAGACGGCCATCCTTGCCATCGTCGATCTACTGTATGTTCGTGGAGCGCTGACCTATTTTACGCCGAAGCCTGTCCTCTTGCTGCAAGGGATGTTTCTCATACTGCTGTTGGGGCTGGCGCTCGTCGCCGTTGCTGCGGGCGATACGCTGACGATTCTGGGCGTTGGGGTCTGGAGCCTACTGCTGGTTGCAGTCTATGGGATGTCTGTTTTTGCGTCACGTAACTTCGAGGGGCAGGCCGATTGGCAGCTTGAACACGCGCCCGACAAAGAGGAAGTTCAAGACTCAGTTAAATCGCCGGAAAATCAGACGACGGAAGATCGATTCGAAGGGGTTAGCACGAGGCAGTTGATCGTCCGTTTCATCATCGGTACAGGGGTCATCCTTGTTGCTGGTTTCATATTAGCCCGGGTTGGGGAAGCGATTGCCGAGCAAACGGCGTTGGGCTCAAGCTTCGTCGGTGCGACGCTGCTGGCCGCCGCTACGTCGCTGCCGGAACTAAGTACGACGGTCGCCGCAATCCGGCTGGGCAACTACAGCATGGCGTTCGCCAATATATTCGGCAGCAACAGCATCATGATGCTGCTGGTGTTTATCGCCGATGTGTTCTATCGGCAAGGCCCGATCCTGCAGCAGGTCGACTCCTCCGCCATGTTCGCCGCCGCCTCCGGGGTGGTCATCACCGCGGTTTACATGATCGGCATGCTGGAGCGGCGTGACCGCACGGTCCTGCGCATGGGCGTCGACTCGGCGGTTGTGCTCGCCATCTACCTGGGCAGCCTTGTCATCCTGTATCAACTACGCTGAGCGCCAATCTGGAAGGAGTGAATTTTGATGCGCATGGATAGGCAGTACATCCCGATTGTCGTTCTGCTGATCACCGCGCTGCTGGTCTTTGGAGCCTTCATCGTCGTGAATCTGACCAATCGTGGAGATGATGGCGACATCGTACAGACGCAAGAGGCGACTGCGGAAGCCACCGAACCGGTCGTTGATGCCCAGACCACCGATGAGGCTTCAGCCGGGGCACCGGGCGTGAGCACCGATGAAGCGACCGGGCAAGGCGACTCCGGCAGCGAGTCGGCACCAACGGTGAGCGCGGTTGAGGGGACGCCAACGCCGACCTCACGCAGCCGGGCTACCGATTCGCGCTTGATCGGCACACAGGTCACGCCCGTGCTGCACAGCACGGCGGTGCCCCCGGAGAGCAGCGGCGGCACGACGACCCCCACCTCGATGAGCCGTTCCGACCGCTCTATTCTGATCGGCACACATGTTACGCCTGTGCTGCAGAGCACGACTGCGCCGGGGGATTCAGGGGGGACGACCACCCCCACCTCGCTGAGCCGGGTCACCCAGTCGATTCGGCTAGACGCGCAGATCAGCGCCACGCCTGTCGAAACGACTCCGGAAGCCACGGCAGAAACCACCGAGCAGGCCCAGGGGGCGGGCGGCAATACCGCCGGGGGCACGCCCCCACCAGCGGATTCCGGGCTGCCCTTCGCCGACCGGAATGATGTGCCCTCAGTGCTGGAACCGCGCGGCCCGGTCGCAGCCCAACAGGCGTCGCTGTGGTGGATCATGCTCGGGATTGGGAGCGTAGTCTACATCGCCGTCATGCTGATGGTGCTGCGCATCGTGAGCCAGCGCCGCCGCGAACGCGAATACATCCCGTCCAACCGCAAGGTGCTTGGCCTCATCGTCGGTGGCGGTGTGATCGTCCCAATCATTGTGCTGACCCTGCTGTTTGTGCTCACGCTCGGGACAATGGCCGTGCTGGCACTCAACGACACGCCAACCGAGCTGACCATTGAGGTGGTCGGCTGGCAGTGGTGGTGGGAAGTACGCTACCCCGATCAAGGCGTCCTGACGGCGAATGAAATTCATATTCCGGTTGGAGAGCGGGTGCGCTTCCAGCTCACGTCCGGGGATGTAATTCACAGCTTCTGGGTGCCAGAGTTGGGCGGGAAAATGGATTTGATGGCGGGGCGCGTGAATGAGTTCTGGTTAGAAGCGGATCGTCCCGGCGAGTATCGCGGACAGTGCGCGGAGTTCTGCGGGCGCCAGCACGCGAAAATGGCGATCCTCGTCATCGCCCATGACCGGGCCGATTTCGAAGCCTGGGTCGCGAGCCAGCAAGGGGGGGCGCACACTCCGGACAGTGATCTAGTCGCCCGTGGGCAGGAGATTTTCCTTAACTCCCCGTGCATCGCGTGTCACGCCGTTGAAGGGACGACTGCCCAGGGCGTACAAGGCCCCGATCTCACCCACTTCGGCAGCCGCCGCACCCTCGGCGCTGGCGCGGCCCCCAATACCGAACACTTTCTGGCGGAGTGGATCGTTAATTCGCAGTCGATCAAACCGGGTAACCTCATGCCCCCGCAGGACATCGCCGCCGAAGATCTACCCGCGCTGATCGCTTATTTACACAGTCTCGAATAACAACAGGGAGCGGAAAACGTGGCGACAACTCAGCCGATCAAGGATGATGTCTTTGAATACATCCCCGATGACGAGTTTGAACAGGTGTGGAATCCGCCGCCGGGGCTGTGGGGCAAGCTTAAAGCGGTGCAGAACCAGAATATCGGCCTGCGCTTCATCTTCACCGCCTTCTTCTTCTTCACGCTGGCGGGGATTCTCGCGCTGGCGATGCGCCTCCAGCTCATTCGACCGGAGAACAATTTCTTATCTCCCGAAATCTACAACGAGTTTTTTACCATGCACGGCTCCACGATGATCTTTCTGTTCATCGTGCCGCTCGCGGAAGGCATCGCCACGCTGGTTCTACCCCAGATGCTGGGGACGCGCGAGCTCCCGTTTCCGCGCCTGACCGCGTTCGCCTACTGGACCTTTCTCTCTGGCGGGCTGCTGTTCTATTCCGGCTTCCTGTTCAACGCCGTGCCGGACGCGGGCTGGTTCGCGTATGTGCCGCTGTCTAACATCGAGTTTTCGCCCGATCTCGGCATGGATTTCTGGCTGCTCGGCTTGAACGTCGCGGAGATCGGCGCGATTGTCGGCGCGACCGAGATCATCCTCTCCTTCTTCAAGATGCGCGCGCCGGGCATGTCGCTCAACCGCGTGCCGATCTTCGCCTGGGCGATGATGATCACCGCCTTCATGATGATCTTCGCCTTCACGCCGCTGATCGTCGGCAGCCTGCTCCTCGAAGCGGATCGCAAATTGGGGACATGGTTCTATCGCCCGGAAGGCGGCGGCAGCGTTCTTCTATGGCAGCACATCTTCTGGATTTTTGGACATCCCGACGTCTATATTCAGTTCCTCCCGGCGACGGGCATGATCTCGACCATGATTCCAGTGTTCGCGGGGCGACGGCTGGTCGGCTACACCGCGATCGTGCTGGCGCTGGTGGCAACGGCCTTCCTCAGTTTCGGCTTGTGGGTGCATCACATGTTCACCACGGGTCTACCCGAACTCACGCTGTCCTTCTTCAGCGTCGCCAGCTTTCTCGTCGTCATCCCGTCTGGTGTCCAAGTCTTCGCGTGGATCGCCACCATGTGGGGCAGCCGCCTGAACCTCACCACGCCAATGTTGTTCGCGCTGGGGATCTTCGCGGTCTTCGTACTGGGCGGCATCACGGGCGTTATGGTTGCCGTCGCACCCTTCGACTTTCAGGTTCACGATTCCTATTTTGTCGTCGCGCATTTGCATTATGTGCTGTTCGGCGGGTCAGTGTTTCCGATCTTCGCGGGGATTTACTATTGGACGCCCAAGTATCTCGGCAAGATGTTCAGCGAACGGCTCGGCAAGTGGCATTTCTGGCTGCTGTTCATCGGCTTCAACCTGACATTTTTCCCGATGCACATCAGCGGGCTGCTCGGCATGCCGCGCCGCGTGTATACCTATCAGGCCGGGTTAGGTTGGGATATTTATAACGTCATCTCGACGGTGGGGGCATTCCTGATTGCGGCCGGGATCGCCATGTTCTTCTACAACATTTACTGGACAGTGCGCTTTGGCGAACGCGCCCCGCGCAACCCGTGGAACGCCGACACGCTTGAGTGGGCACAGCCCACGCCGACCACCCAGTACGGCTTTCGCATCCTCCCCATCGTTCGCAGTCGCCATCCGCTGTGGGATCAAGAGGACTTGCATAAGGGAACCGAACAAGAGGAAGCACTCGTTAAGACGCTGGCGCTCTACCCGACCCAGTATCGGGCGCAGTTAGTGACGAGCGCGCTCGATGCCCGTCCGCAGGAAGTGATTCGCATCAGCGGCCCCTCGATTTGGATCGTGATCGCCGCCATCGGCATCATGTTGTTCTCGTTTTTTCTCATCTACGATCTAGCGCTCCCGGCGGGCATAGCCCTCGTCGCCTTCTTCATTGCGTTGTATCTGTGGCGGCGCGACTATCAACGTCAGCCGGAAGGCGATCCGCGGCTAGCAGAGGAGTTCGAGCGGCGCACGGGCGTCCCGATCCACGGTGCGAACAACCGGAATATCGTCGAAGGCGCGGTCGCTATCCTCATTCTGTTCATCGCCATCATCATCGCTACCCTCGTGTTCACCCATCTCTATTTGCGCGTTGAAGCCCTCCAATGGCCACCGGCAGGCTTGACCGTGCCCGACCCGCTGCTGCCGGGGATCGCCATCGCCCTGCTGATCGTCAGTGCAGTCGCGCACACCTTCGCTGTGCCGGGCATTGCTCTGGGTTCCAACGGACGGATTCTAATTGGACTGCTGATCGGCACGGCGGCCGGACTCGGCGCGGTAATCCTGGTGGTCGTTCACGCCCTTCAGCTTCCGTTCGCCGCCACGTCCAACGCTTACGGGTCGAGCTTCTATGCGCTTGGTCTCATGCCCGTGGTATTCATCACACTCGGCAGCCTGATTTCGGGCGTGACCGCTTTCTGGGTACTGCACGCTCCGCCCCCCACCGCTGACTTGCATTATGTCCGCCATATCGCGCGCTATTGGTATGGTCTGACGCTGCTGTCACTCCTCGTTTTCGTCGTCCTCTATCTGCTGCCGTACATTTATTAACTATTGGTGCTAGTTCGTGGTTCTAAACGGATGGTATGGGGTCTGTAGGGGCAAGGCATGCCTTGCCCCTACGAAAATCTTCTCTCAAATTGGCACCTAGCACCAATGGTTATTAGTCGCGAAAGGGACAGTGATGAGCGTGGATCAGCGATTACACAACAGCTTCGGATTATGGTTCAGTCTGGTAGGTGCGCCCTTCGTCTGGGCGGCGCACTTCATGATAATGTGGGCGATCACAGAGATGGGCTGTCGTCTGGGTGTGGCTGACTCCCGGATTCTTGGCATTTACGCCGCGCATCTGCTGGCAGTGATCTCGACGCTGATCACGCTGGCGCTCATCTCTGTTTCGGGTCTGACCGCCTTTCGACGCTGGAAAGAACTGCGCGCAGATGCGCCATCGGAAACGCTCGACGCTTCCAGCCCGGTGGCACGTACCCAGTTTATGAATGTGTTGGGGATGCTGTTCAGCACGTTATTTGCGGTCACCGTCATCTATATGGTCGTGCCTGTGTTCGTACTACCACTGTGCGCCAGTGTGCGTTAGGCAAGACGATCATTCGCGGACGCATGGCGCGCATCGGATATCGCGGTCTCTTTGAGGAAATCGGCGATGCGCAGGAGTGTGGCCGCGAGATAGACGACGCCCATTGGAAGCCACATGATCACGCCCGCCAACTGCTGATCTTCTAACGGCGTGAGGTGCCAGGCTGACACCGATGCTGCATAGGCTGGATACCATGCGCTCGACGCGAAGGTAATCAACGCGCCGAGTACCCCATTCGCGATCATCATTGTAAACAGCGCGAGCACCGCTGTGCCGATTGGGCGGGCGTGGAACACCTGCCACCAGAACAGAAAAGCCGTCCCGAAAAATGAGGCGTGTTCGATGCTGTGGATAAGTGGGTGGGTGAGCGCGGCTTCATAGAGCGCCGGGATATGCCAGAGCCAGAGAGCACTGATGTGCAGCAGCCACACCGGCATCGGCGCGCCAGTGACCGACGCAGCGAAACGTACGGCAGGTAGCCGACTGAACTGTCCGAAGAACTTGCGCTGCGCGGGAAATGCCCACAACAGCCCGACCAACGGTGCCGCCAGGGCCAGCAGGGGCGCCGCCGCCGCGACCAACAGCATGTGCTGGAGCATGTGGGCTGAAAACAACTGGGCACCGAGCAAGTCGATAGGGGAAATGAGCGCGACGAACAACATAAGGATACCCACCCAAAAGCAGCCGACCTGCCAGCCGCGAACCCCACGTCCACGCCCAACACGCCGCCATAGGTTGATCACACCCCGCGAGTAGAGCCAGGTGGCAGCTAACAGGCACATTAGCACCAGTGGATCGGTGTTCCAGTGATGCAGAAAGTTCGAAGGGGTGAGGTTCTCGCCCTCATGCGCAGCCACCGCGCCCATAGGCAGCAGCAGGGAAAGCCAGACAAGCCACCGCGTTCTCATCCACTTTACCATTCAATACCAAGCCGCTGAACGCTTCTTACTATACACAACCGCAGCGCTCCAACGCATGCATCCATTTGGAGCATGAACGGTATCCTTAAGGATACTGTTCTGTCATTTTCCCCTGGGAACGACGAGCGCGAAGCGCACCCGGCACCTCGCGGAAAACGCGCTTGATAGTGATGCCCTTGGAGCATTTGTCGGACAGACAATGCAGTTGAATGTGGATCCTGCTGATGTGACGCGCGTGTCGCCCTCGGGCGAACCGCTGGCACGCGGCTGGAAAGCGGTGATTACGTCATTCAGGTGTCGATGCCTGCCGGTTCGGCGGCCGTCAGTCAAACGCTAATCGAAACTGGAGACTATACTATGCGGTCTTCGTCTCTGTTCCAGCGGATTTCGCGGCGGTGAATTACGTGATGAACCCATCACACACACGCTGATCGAGCCACAAGCCTGCCCCGGATCGAGTGATCCGGGGCAGTTTCCATCAACCGTTTGCGGACAGTTCGGCGGTTGCGTCATGGGGAACGATCATGAAGTGCAGTTCCTGCCCGTCCCCGTATGTGATGAACAACCGATCATAGTAGCCTTGATACTGCGTCGCCGAATTCAGCGCATCGAAGTAGGCTTGCTCCTGCTCCGTCACCGCCGAATCGCTGCAAGCAACCAGAGTGTGCACGACGGAACTAAACGCAATGCTGGTATCCGCCGTCTGGTACTCGCCACTATAGCTGTTACAGCCGCCAAAGCCTTCGACTTGAGTCTCGGTCGTAAACGTGAGGGTGATATCACTGCCAGAAGTCACTGGCGTCTGATTGTTCGGGTCGCCGTAAGACGCCAAGCGCCACTGCGACCCGGCCAGAATGGCGGCTGGAGAGTTCATATCGGCAGTATCCCCACGTAGATCAAACAGTTGCAAACCCATACGTTCCAACATATGCTGGCCATCGCCCGCCAGCGGCATCAATTGGGCGCGCACGGCACCATCGGGATAATCGGCGGTGTGCACGTTGACGTAGTAGCCTTCAGGCCGAGCGGCGAGGTCTTCCAGCACCATCCGATCCTCAGCCTGCGTGCAGCCGACCGCCTGCCCCTGTTCGTCGGGCGCGTTCGGGAACGGGATCACAACACCCCCAGCTTCACCGCTTGCACCCCCATGGATGTGCATCGCCTGAGCCGGGAGTTCGATGTTCGCCACCGCCACTTCATAGCAGACGTCCCCGGTCGTGTGGTCAAAAGTCACGAAGACCAGGCCTAAACCGTCGTCATCCCCCGGTCCAGGCACTTCCGCCGCGCCGCTGAATGCGCCGACCAGACACAGCGGCCCTGCTATCGGTTCAGCGGTCAGATCCATGCCCGGTGGCGTCGACTCCATCAACGGGGCTTCCTCGGTCGCACTGCCCGCCGGTTCGGCGGTCGATTCCATGGCCCTGGTCGCTAACCGATCAACGAGCGTGGCGGCTACGTTCTGCGGACATGAGCTGTTCATCATCATCATGTCTGACGTGAAGACCTCGGTCGCTTCGGGCGTGAGTTCCTGTGCCGCCGCCGGTACAAGTCCACCGACCAACAGAATGACAGCGCTGAGCATTAGCAGTGCCCAGCGATTGCTTTTCGCTTTACCCATATTGAACCTCTCAACTTAAGGTTGTCGCGCCTCACTATAGCGGGAAATGCGGCCATTGGCAGTCTTCTTTTGACCCAATTGGAAAGGTGTACTTTGGGTCATCCCGAAGTAGCCCAATTGAGCTTTTGCATCGCCAGTCTGTGCCGTAGGCTTAATGGAGAGTACCGCGCATAAGCGGAAAGGATGCAGTCCGTGAAATTTCTGCCCATCTGGTGTGTGATTGTGATTGCAGCAGTCGCACCGCCGCTCTGGAAGTGGTCCGTCAGTGATGCCGTGGATGAGATCGGGGTGGTTGCCGCTCAGGTGGATCCCGTTCCCAGCAGCTACGCCGAAGTTGGCGCTGCCTATACTGCGCTGGCAGAAGACGCTCGAGAGCGCGGCAGCACCGCCGTCGAGCGCTTTCTGAGTCAGGATTTTGCAGCACTCCGCGCGCAGTTCAGCCCCGAAACTGCGGAGGCCCTGTCAGCCGAGATACTGGAACAAACGGCCGCTCAGATCAATGCACAACCAGTAGGCGAGAAAATCTCCGAGCGTGTTCTGCCTATCGGCGGTATGACTACCTATATGGTGACCTATGCCTGGGGCGAGACTACTCTGACCCTATCCGTCTACTTTGATACCAGCGGCCAGATTGTCGGGCTGAACGCCGTTCCTGACCAACCTTTACCTGACGACCCGGCCCTGGAATATGCGAGCGAAACGCTTTTCCAGCTCCCCTTCACTGGCGTATGGTATACCGCCTGGGGCGGCAGTGACCGCCTGCACAACTATCATGTCGATGCGCCACCACAGCGCCATGCTTACGATTTTGTCGTCTGGCAGGGTGGGAGCACCTTCTCTGGAGAGGGTACGCAGAATGAAGACTACTACGCTTACGGGCAACCGGCCCTTGCACCTGCTTCTGGAACGGTGATCGCCGTCGTCGACGATTTACCGGAAAACCAACCGCAGGTGGAGACCGATGAGCAGCATCCGGCGGGCAACCATGTCGTCATCCAGACCGCGGAGGCGGAATTCGTCTTTCTCGCGCATCTTCAGCCCGGCAGCATCACCGTGGAACCGGGACAAACGGTGGAAAGTAGTCAACCCATCGGTCTGGTCGGCAACTCCGGCAATACGTCAGAACCCCATTTGCACATTCATCTGCAAGATCAGCCGGAACTATTTGTGACCGATGACAGTGGCCAAGCCACCGGGTTCACGGATGCGCTGGGCTTGCCGCTGGTTTTCTCGAACTATTTGGAGAATGGTATCCTCATCGAGAATGGCGAACCAGTGGGCGGCACCTTCGTTCAGAACGAGTGATGTGCTTGTGCCCTAACCAGTTGAGGCTTGACGATGGCCCTTTATGTTCACGAAACCGGAACGCCCGCTGCGCCGAGCATTGTCTTCCTGCACGGCATCGGAACCAGCAGCTGGATGTGGGCGAAACAAACCACGTCTCTACCCGATTTCCACTGCCTGAGTGTGGATTTACCCGGTCATGGCCGGAGCAATCATGAACGGTGGGTGTCCATGGCGGACACAGCCCAGCAAATTGCCGCGATCATCCGGGTACAGGCCACAAACGCACAGGCCCATGTCGTCGGGCTGTCGCTCGGCGGTCATGTCGCCCTGCTGTTGCTCGAACACCATGCGGATGTGCTGGATCGCGTCGTCATCAGCGGAGTCACCGCCGCACCAATGCCCAACCGGTGGCTGCTCCCAGTGCAGCTTTGGCTGACCTCGGCCCAAATGCAGCGGCGTTCGTTTGCGGAAAGACAAGCTCAGACAATGCGCATTCCACCCGAAATGCGAGCGGCCTTCGTTGAGAATCTAGCGGCTATGTCCATGCAGGCCTACCGCGCTATCTGGAGAGAAGTGGTTGACTATCAAGTCCCTGCTTCACTCCAGTCTGTGAACGTACCGACGTTGATCACGGCTGGAGGTCGCGAATCAAGCAGCATTACGCAAGCGGTTCAGACGATCTCGAACCTCATGCCCAATGCCCAGGGAGGCCTCGCGCCGAGACTCGGACACGGCTGGAACCTTGAAGACGCCGACCTGTTTAACGCGATGATCCGCGCCTGGATCACCGCTGCGCCACTGCCATCCCGGTTACAGACGGTGAACAACGGCCAAAACGCGGGTAAATGAACCTTGGCTGTAAGCGGTGCTCGGCAGGATGCGTATTTAAGAAAGGAAGCAGTATGCACCGTTTGATCCTGTGCTTCGGAATAGTTTTCACGTTGTTGGCGGGCGTCGGACATGCCCAACCAGTCGAACCGCCTTCGGTACAATCGCAGTATGTGACGATGCGGGATGGAGTGCGCATTGCGGTGGATGTTTGGCTGCCTGCCGACACCACGCAACCCGTGCCAACGCTGCTGAACGCCACGCGCTACTGGCGCGGCATTCAGAATATCTCCGAGCCGAACCCGGATGTCGCCTATTTCCGCGCCCAGGGGTATGCCGTGGTGGTTATGGACGTACGCGGCACCGGCGCATCCGAGGGTGATTGGACGATGTTGTGGTCAGACGCGGAAGTCACCGACATGGGTGATGTCATGGATTGGATTGTCGAGCAGTCTTGGTCGAATGGAAGGATCGGTACTTATGGCGTGTCGTATGCTGGCAATGCCGCCGAAGTTGCAGCAGCACTGCATCACCCTGCACTAAAAGCGGTCGCGTTGCAGTTCAGCACATTCGACTTTCTGGCCAACCTTGCGCAGCCCGGCGGAGTCTATAACCTGCTGGCCGGCATGTGGCAGGCGTTTATCGCGCAGCTCGATCAGGGTGATCCGTGTGCTTTCGCGCCGATCCTCCAGATGTCCTGCGCCGATCTGGAGGCCTTCACGCCCGCCGTCCGCAGCGTCGACGCCGATACAGATCGTTCTATGCTTGACGCAATCATCGCCGAGCGCACGGGGAACATCAATGTGACCGAACTAATTACCGGCGACTTTCGCGAGCTGATGGCGGCAAACGGTGCGTCCATCGACTCCGTGAGCCCGCATGGACGAGCTGAGGCCATCGAAAGTTCCGGCGTGCCGATGTTCGTCCAGGTTGGTTGGCTGGATGCGGCCACCGTCGACGGCGCACTGAGCCGATATCTTACACTGAGCAATCCGCAGCAGCTGGTCATCGGGCCGTGGTCGCATGGGGGCAACTTCAACACCGATCCCTTTGCGCCGCCAGAGACGGTAGCCAACGTCGAAGAGCAGTATGCGGCACTCGTCAGTTTTTTCGACCAGTACTTGAAATCAGAAGCTGCGCCACCCGCATCGCAGATCAGGTATTACACGCTGAACGCGGGGACATGGTCAACGACCGTTACCTGGCCCCCACAAGGGGTTGAGATGGAACACTGGTACTTTGCGCCAGAGGCGGCTCTGAGTCCGCAAGCGCCAAGTGATGAACAGGGACAAGATATTTACACGGCGGATTTCACGGCGACCACTGGCACCAACTCACGCTGGTACACGCAGGTGACGAGCGGCGATGTTCTTTACCCGGAACGCGCCGCCGCCGATGCCAATCTGCTCACCTACACGAGCGCACCGCTGGAACAGGCGGTTGAAATCACCGGGAATCCCGTCGTCACCCTGTACGTCGCATCGAGTGAGGCGGACGGCGCATTTCATGTATATCTGGAAACTGTTGCGCCCGATGGCAGCGTTACGCTGATTACCGAGGGCGTTCTTCGGGGACTTCACCACCAAATTTCGGCGAATGCGCCGTATACGCCCGTAGGGCCGTATCACAGTTTGCGCGAAGCGGATGCCGCACCGCTCGTGCCCGGCGAGATCGCGGAACTGCAATTCAGCTTGTACGCAACCTCCGTCCTGATCGAACCGGGATATCAGATGCGCGTGGCCATTGCCGGAGCGGATGCCGAGAACTTCCAACACTATCCTGCCGAGGGCACGCCCATCATCACCATCTATCGCAACTCCGTGTACGCATCAAGCATCGATCTGCCCGTTAAGTGAGACACGCCCAATGGTGAAACCCATACTACTGATTGTTGACGACGATGCCGAATACCTGACGTCAACGACCGAGGCATTGACCACACGCTATGCCGCCGACTATGAAATCAAGCAATCCGAGTCGGCGGTGGGCGCGCTGGCCGAGCTGGAGGCTCTAGTCACGGGCAACCGGCCGGTTGCGGTGATCCTCGCCGCATTGCAGTTGGCGGATATGACCGGGGTTAATTTTCTGGAGCGCGCCCAGGAAATCTGTCCCCAGACAAAACGCGTCCTGCGGGTGAGCTGGCTTGAACTGAGTGCAGATGACGTCTTTCAGCGGGCGACGACCTTGGGCATTATCATCAACTTTTACGATCCGCTGCCTAACAATGTGCCGGATGAGCGTTTCCACCATTTTCTGACCGGACTGCTCGCCGACTGGTCAAGCGAGCAGCGCACCGGCGCCCCCTTTGTTCGCATCGTGGGCGAAGAGTGGTCACCGAGAGCACATGAGATATGTTACCTGCTCGATCGCTACCGCATACCCTACCGCTTTTACGCTGTCCACTCCCAGCCCGGGCGGTCGCTGCTGGATCAGGTTCAGCGAACACACGGGCCGTTCCCGGTCTGCGTCTTTCTGAATGATCAGGTGCTCACCGCTCCCTCTCTGACCGAGTTAGGGCGCGCGCTCGGCGCGCAGGATACGGTCAAAGGTGGGCTGTATGACATAGCCATCGTGGGCGGTGGACCGGCCGGCCTATCGGCTGCTGTAAATGCCGCTTCAGAAGGGTTGCGGACGATTGTCATCGAGCGCGAAGCCATCGGTGGGCAAGCGAGCAGCAGTTCGCTGATTCGCAATTATCCCGGTTTTCCCTCTGGCATCAGCGGCGCGGCGTTGGCCAACCTGACACAGCAGCAGGCCTATATCTTCGGTACCGAGTTTTACCTTTTCCAGTCTGCGGTTGACTTGCATCGGCAGGACAACCAGCTTCGTCTGCGCTTGTCGGACGGCGCCGAGATTACATGCCGAGCCGTCATTTTGGCGATGGGCGCGGCCTACCGTCGGCTCAATATTCCTGCTTTGGAAGCACTGGTTGGTTCGGGTGTCTACTATGGCGGAGGCGTGACCGAAGCACTTAGTACGATTGATCAGGATGTCTTCGTCGTGGGGGCCGGGAATTCTGCGGGTCAGGCGGCCATTTACGTGGCCAAATACGCCAGGCACGTCACTATGCTGGTGCGTGGCGCGACCTTAGTCGAGAGCATGTCGGATTATCTGATTCGCGAGATCAGCGCGGCGGATAACATTAAGGTACGCCTGCATACGGAAGTCATCGCCGGACGAGGTGATCGGCGGCTTGAAGGGCTCACCTTGCACGATAACCGCTCTGGCGCAACCGAAAGCGTCGCCGCGTCGGCGCTGTTCATCCACATCGGCGCACAACCGCGGACTGACTGGCTGCCCGACGCAATTCTGCGCGACGGCAAAGGCTTTATCCGCACCGGGCAGGATCTAATTCGGGAAGGCATACCGTCAGAGGGCTGGACGCTAGGGCGATCGCCCTTCCTGCTGGAAACCAATCTACCCGGCGTGTTTGCTATCGGCGATGTCCGCCATAAATCGGTGAAGCGCGTCGCCTCGGCGGTTGGCGAAGGCGGCATCGCCATCCAGATGCTGCATCAGTATCTTACCCTGCTCGACAAAAACACGGCAGGCTCGTCGTCATGACGATGATGGCTAGCACGGCGCATCGCGTGGACTTCTCCGCGCAGCCGTGGTTCCGATTGATGCTGAGATTACGCTCTCAGACAGCGGAGACTGCATACAAGTGTCCGAGTTTCGCAACCTGCCGCTCGAAAAAGGAGGCTCTATATCAGTGAATATCGAACGTGCGCTGGATGAACCGATTGTTCGCTTTGTTTTTTCTGGCGCTGTCGATGCTGCCACGGTAACAGAAGTCAACACGCAAGCGCAGCAGCTTCTCGACTCGTTTGGCGTATTCTACGCAATTTTGGATCTGACATCCATCAGCGAATCTCCGCAACAGTTGATCGACGCTCTTCGGCACGCTTCGACTTCCAACGTCATCACGAGCAATCGCATTCATCCGGTTTTGGTAAGCCGACACGCGAGTCCTGGTGGCGCGATCCCGACCTTCACAGAGGATCGTGCCGCTGCGGCCTACATTCGCCGCACCATCGCTACCTTATTATGATCTGCGTACTGATGATCACCACGCCTTTAATTGGCGGCTGACCGCCGATGCAGAGTTCATATTCGCCGGGAGTGCCTCCAGCAGTCAGCAGGTACCGTCTCGATCCTGAAGACTGGCACTGTGGATCAGCACTTTCAGCCGGTGTCCCACCGTATCGACCACCATATGCCGTTTGCGTCCTTCGACTTGCTTGCCGGCATCGTAACCGCGTTCGTTGCCCTTCCGGGTCGTTTTGACACTTTGGCTATCGACAATCCCTGCGCCGGGTAGGGACAGCGCCCTTGACGCCGCCGTTCCAGCCACACCAGTGCCCGATTGACCCGTTCCCACGTCCCATCCAAGCACCATTTCCGGTAATGGTAGTAGACGCTCTGATAATGAGGAAATCCCCCCGGTAAGTTCTCCCACTGACTGCCGGTTTTGACGATGTACAGCATCCCGTTGATCGCTTGGCGCATATCAATGGTCACCGGGCGTCCGGCTCCCTCTCTCCGCAGCGGCAGCAGCTCCCGGATCGTTTCCCACGGCTGATCGCTTAAATCACTGGTATAGGCCTTGATTCTGTGACACACTGGGTTGCTTCCTGTTTGGTGGTTGGTTTGGGTTGCACCTCCATTCTACCGAACAGGAATTTTCATATGGCTTCATAGAGTTTGCGAGTTGGGTTTGGAAACAGGTGAACGGTCTAGACTTCTAGCCTCACCGCTGGAAATCCAGCTTCAAGATGACGAGTACGGGCAGCACGATCATCAAATCGATAAAATCCTGTGCGACCGCCGCTGCTGCTCAACGATTTGCCGGAAGGCGTGCGCGCGGCGCGTAATTTCGTCGTAATCGCTGGCTGCCAGTAAGTCGGCGCTGATTAAGGTACTGCCCACACCGACCGCAAACGCCCCTGCCGTCAGATAATCGCCAACGTTGTCGAGATCAATGCCGCCCGTCGGCACAAATTGAACCTGCGGCAGCGGTGCCTGCAAAGCCTTTAGGTAAGGGAGTCCGCCTTGTGACGCCGGAAACAGTTTAATCAGATCAGCGCCTTGTTCCCATGCAATTTTGATCTCGCTGGGGGTATAGCAGCCCATAATCACGGGGATACTGTAGCGATTGCCCATGCGAATCACGTCGATGTCCAGCGCGGGCGTGACCAGAAAACGCGCCCCCGCCAGAATCGCCAACCGCGCCGATGTGGCGTCGAGAACGCTGCCCGCACCAATCAGAACTTCAGTCCCCAGTTGGTCGGCGGCTTGCCGGATCACGTCGAGCGCGCCGGGGGTGGTCAAGGTGACTTCCATGACCGTCACTCCCCCCAGTTTGAGCGCTTCTGCCGCTTGTACCAGACCGCTGGCGTGATCGGCACGCAAAATAGCAACGATCCCTTCTGCATAAATCCGGTTGAGAATGTCCAGCTTCATCACAGGCCTATCTCCCTATGGCTTGCCGGACGTAAGCCACCGGGCAGGATTGTGATGCCACACAAGTTCCAGTTCACTCTGGCTGAAGCCCTCGGCGCGCAGGCGGGGCGTAAACTTTGTGAGTAAATAGTCAAAACCCGGACCTCCACCATAGGCTTTCCAATACGAGCGCCGCGCCATATCGCCACCAAGAAGAACCTGTGTACCTAATCCGGCGTCAAACATCGTCCGCATCAGTTCGACGACGATGTTTTCTGGCTGATACTTGATGCGACTGGGCGTATCATACTGCAAGTAAGCGCCACGCTTGGCCAGCTCCCGATGCACATACGGGTCGGGATTGCGATCCATGTGACAGAGCATAACGCACGAAGGCGCGACACCCGCCACCTCGAACAAATCGATGATGATGTCCGCCGCCGTGCCGTTATCGGTATGCACCAGCATCGGGACGCCCGTCTGCGCGTGGACTTTGCCAGCAGCGCGTATATGGCGGCGCGTGTGTTCGCTGACCAGTTGGTAATCGCTCGCAACCTTGATGAATCCGGCTTTGACCGGGCTGCGCTCGACGATGGGACTTTCGTAGCCGTTCAAATCGACGCCTTCGACGACCTCTTGCCGCAGCAGTTCGGCCAGGATGTCTTCCGCGTACTTATACTGCCAGTGATCGGGCAAATAGAATTCTTTCGACTGGAAGCCTGTCGGCACGATGATCGGCAAGTTGGTCGCCTTGCTGACTTCGATCAGCTTGCGCGCATTGCGTCCGCTGCCAAAGGGTTGAGCATCGACCACCGCGCCGCCACCGGCTTTCAGCCAGTAGCCCATTTCTTCAACCGCTTTTTCGACGCTGTCCAGCTTAAAGTCCGGCGTTTTCACGACGGTATAGCCGCCATCCATGATGACATGATCGTGCGCGTTGATCCAGCCAAGCTGATCGACAGGCAGTGCGCCTAGTGTCGTTTCGACGAGAGTCATAGTTATTTCTCCGCTGCTACATAAGCATCATCTGCGCGAATTTCGCCAAAACGTGCCCCCATAGCCAGCAGGGTGGTTTGCAGTAGATGGGTATCCAGTTCATGTGGCCGCACATCCTTCTGGACGGACAGCGCCGCCGCCGCCCCCGCCGCTTGCCCCAATGCCATCATTTGTGCCATTGAACGGCAGGAAGCATGGGCATCATGGGTCGCGCTGAAACAACGTCCCGCGACGAGCAGTCCATCGACCTCTTTTGGAACGAGTGCGCGATAGGGGATGTCGTAGGTCATGCCATCAGGCAGATATTCCCATTTGGTGTCGCTGCCTTCGTGATGATCTTCTATCGGTGCGCCACAGGCGGCAACCGCGTCTTCGAATTTGCGCGCCATCAAGCAGTCTTCGCGCGTCAGACGATAGTGACCGTAGACGCGGCGCGTCTCGCGCACGCCGATGGGGGCGCACAGCCACGAAAGTTCTGACTTTTCGTAACCCGGCACGTAGGCTTTCAAAAACCGCACATACTCGATTACCTGGCGCCGTCCTTCGATTTCAGCGGCGGTCAGCGCGACGGGATCGGTTGCATCGACATCGGCAATGCGCGTCATAATGGTGTGGATCACACCTTGCAGCGTTGTGATATGCCAACTACCTTCTTTGCGCGGCAAATCGTAGTTTCCGGTTTGGGCGGCTTCACCCATCTTCGCCCACATGGCTTTTTTGCCGAAAGCGTTCGCGGTTGGCACATCCACGTTGACCATGCGGAAGGTTGTCGTCAGGGTTTGCGCGGGGTCAATGTCTCCGGCGAGTTCATACGGCGCGCCCGCTTGATGGCAGACATCGGCGTCGCCCGTGCAGTCGATGATGACCTTCGCCGTCAAGGTCATCAGTCCGCGTTTGCCATCGACGATCACGCCGGTGATGCTACTGCCGTCGCGGATCACATCGGTGCAAAAACTATGATAGAGCAGGCGCACCCCGGCTTTGAGCGCCAGCTGTTCCCACACGACGCGCAGGTACATCGGGTCATAGGTGACGCCTGTCCCCGCGCCGTAGGTGTTCGGGCGTTCAAAAGCGGCGTTGTAACCTTTCAGCGCCGTGACGACATCATCCGGGACGCCGCCGACCACTTTATAGGCGACTGAACCGGGCGTGTAGAAGCCGTAAAAAGTATCCAGTACCTGTGTGCTGGTGCCGCCCATGTAGCCGAATCGCTCCACGAGAATGGTATCTGCCCCCGTGCGCGCGGCGGCAATCGCCGCGCTTGAACCAGCAGAGCCAGAGCCAACGACAATGACATCAGCATCCCACAGATGTTTTAGCGGTTTGGAATAAATGTCCATAACGTCAAATTCTCCTTTTGCTTGCTTATTGTGCAGTCCAGCCGCCATCGACCGGAAGGACGATCCCGGTGATGAATTTGGCGCGGTCACTCGCCAGAAATACGGCAGCCTCCGCAACATCACCCACTTCGCCGATGGGACCTAACGGCTGCCAGAAAGCCACTTGACTCAACAGTTCTGGTGTCGCTTTGGTGCGATCTGCCATGCGGGTATCGACCAATCCCGGCGCGATCACGTTTGCGCGTAACTTTTGCCGCGCATAGTGCGCCGCGATGGTGCGTGTTAGCCCAATGATCGCCGCCTTGCTGGTGGCGTAGGCGTGGGTATCGTACAACCCCTGGGTTCCCACCAAGCCAAGCACCGATGACATGGTGATGATGCTGCTGCCGGGTGTCTTGAGCAGTTCGGGAATCGCATATTTGCAGATCAAGAACGTGCCGCGCAAATTCACGTTCATGATCGTGTCCCAACCATCAATTGTGCATTCGTGGATGGGGCCATCGCCCAGTCTGCGCCCGCCGATCCCTGCGTTGCTGACCAGCACTTGAATCCCGCCGTAGGTGGCAGCGGCTGTCTTGACAAGGGCTTCGACTTGTTCGGGCACAGCCAAGTCAACGGGGACAAACAAGACATCCGCGCCGCGACCGCGCAGTTCGTCGGCAATCCGTCTGCCATTGTCGGTGTCACGGTCAGCGATGATGACTTTTGCCCCTTCACGCACGAAAACTTCAGCGCAGCGTTTGCCGATTCCGCTGGCAGCGCCGGTGATGATGGCAACTTTGCCCTGTAGCATGAAACCCTCCCTCAATCGACGGCGCTCAACGCGGCGAACGACGCGCTGATCTGCGGATATAGACCTCGGTATACGTCGAACATCTGGCGATAGCGTTCCAGATATTCAGCACGGGGTTCGTAGACCTGCGGGGTGGTACTGTTGGCGCTGGCGACGGCTGCCGGATCATCGATCAGTCCGACCCCCGCCGCCGCTAACAGTGCGTTCCCAAGTGGCGCGCCTGCATTGTCGCTCAAAACTGCAACCGGATACCCGCATGTATCCGCGATGATCTGGCACCAAAGCGGGCTTTGCGTAGGTCCGCCAACGGCGCGTATTTCAGTGATCGGTGTGCCAGACTGCGCGGCAATCGCTGTATTGTGAGCGATAGCGAAGGCTGAACCTTCCATGACGGCGCGCACCATGTGCGCGCGAGTCGTCGCCAAGCTGAGCCCGAAGAAGACACCGCGCGCGTTTCCATCGTTGATCGGTTGAAGTTCACCGCTCAGGTAGGGCAGGAATAACAGGCGATCCGCGCCTGGTTCGCATTGTGCGGCGAGCGCGGTCAGGTCAGTGAGGCTGAGATTTTCACCGACGATCTGGCGACACCAGTTCAGCGCGCCGCCCACCGCGATCATCGAGCCGCCAAGCAACACCTGACCGGGAAGCACGTGGGCAAACGCCAGCAACTCGCGGCGGACATGGGGCTGATCTTGCACGACATACACCGTTCCCGCCGTACCCAGCGAGAGCAGTGTTTGTCCCGGATAGGCAACGCCAATCGCCAGTCCCGCCGATGATGTGTCTTCGCCGCCCGCGATCACCGGAATTCCGGGGGCTAGTCCTAAGGCTTCGGCAGCGTGCGGTTGGAGTGTGCCGATTACGTCCTGACATGCCGCCACACGCGGATACAGACGGCGCGGCAGCCTGAACGCTGCGATCAGCGCGTCCGACCAATCGCCGCGCGCCAGATCAAACGCGAACAAGATACTGGCATCGGACACGTTCATCACGCGCTCGCCCGTCAGCCGGTAGGTGAGATAGCTGGTCGTGGTCAGGTTGCTGGCAGCACGGCGGATCGAGTCTGGTTCGTGTTCCGCCAACCACATCAGCACCGGATCGGCATTGTACGGCGCGGGGGACTTTCCGTTGATGCGAAAGATGTCGTTAGCACATGATTGGCGCATGATTTCGCACTGTGGTTCGGAGCGCGCATCCATCCAAATGATCGCCGGACGAATGATCTCACCCGCAGCATCAATCAACGTGACCGCGCAGCCTTGCCCGCTCACGCCGATCCCCGCGACTCGATCAGGCGTTATCCCGCTGGTCTGAAGCACCTGCCGGACAGCAGTGGCTGTGCCGTTCCACCAATCCACGGGGTTTTGTTCTGCCCAACCGGGACGCGGGAACGCCGTCGCATAGCTTGCATTTGACTCGGCCACGACCGTGCCTTCTGGCGTTGCCAGAACCGCCTTGATGGTCGATGTGCCGATGTCAATGCCGAGCAGAAGCGGAGGCATGGTTAGTCGCGTCCGTAAATCATCCGCTTGCGCCGTTTGGTTTCCTTGTAGACCCGCTGCAACTGTGCCTGCGCTTCTGCCTGTTGCTCAATGAAGTGCGGGCTCGTCAGCACAACGGGTTCGACGCCCTTGGCCATCATCAGTTCGGCGGTACGCGCCTTCAGCGCATTGACCACCGTTGCCGCGCCGACTGTGCTGGTTGGGCTGACCTTGTATTTCAAGCCTGGAATATCCACGACCGCATCTCCCGGAGGTGTACAGTTGTCGATCACCACATCGGCGATTTCTTTGAGCTTCTTGCCGGAGCGGTGACGCGACGAGGTGGCATCGGCGTGTTCTACTGAGGTCACGGCGATAACGGGCATCCCGCGTTCTTTTGCGCTGAGCGCCATATCGATCACGACGCCGTTGATGCCCGTGCTGGAGAAACAGATCATGCTGTCATGTGGGCCGAACTCATAGCTGCGGAGAATCGAGTCGGCATAGCCTTCCGCCCGCTCAATAAAGAACGACTGTTCAAGTCCATCATTGCCCACTACATTGGTGTAAAACGTAAGCGCGAGTTCGACCATCGGGTAAAAGCCGGGAAAAGAGCCGATGCGCGGAAACATTTCCTCAACCGACATGCGGCTGTGACCGCCGCCCCAGCAAAAGACCAGCCCATCCTTGACGATAGTGTCGCTGCAGATCTCGGCTGCGCGCTCGATCGCCTCGATCTGCGTTGTCGCGATCTTCTCGATGATGGTCTGGACGATGGAGATATATCTAGAAGAAGCTTTTTCGACCATTTTGTTTGGTTCTCCTCTAATCACGGTGACTTTAGCGGGCGAGAGTGTGCAAGACAAGCAGGTTTTTGCTCAACTTTGTACGCAATGAGCAAATTCGCTGTACAGTTGTGCAAAATAGCAGCTAGCTCAGGCGAAGTCCATGAAGCATACCCATGTTTTTCAACGACGCGAAAAGATATTGCAGTTCCTACGGCAGAAGCAGCACGCGACTATCGAGCAACTTGCCCAGCACGTGAATGTCTCCGACTGGACGATCCGGCGCGATCTGGCGGAACTCGAAGCGCTAAAGCAGGTCAACCGCCATTACGGGGGGGCGCATTTAGCCATCGGGCAGAAACAGATCGAACAGCTTACATTTAACGCCCATGTCCAGGCCGCCGCAAAAGCGGCGATTGGCAAAGCCGCCGCGCAGTTGATTACGTCGGGACAGGTTGTCGCGCTGGCGGCCGGGACAACCACGACACAGGTCGGGCTGGCGCTACGGGGCCGGGAAAATCTCGCCATCATGACCAACGCGCTCAATATTGCGCAGGAACTGGCGCGTGAACCGGGCATTCAATTGACCTGTGCGGGCGGCGAAGCCCATGGCGATTATTACACGCTGACAGGCCCCGTCACCGAACGCGCCCTGAGTATGCACTATTACGATGTGGCCGTGGTCGGCGTCAGCGGCATTTCGATCAAGCAGGGGTTCACCGTCAACAGTCAGGCAAACGCGGTCTGCATCGACATCATGCTGCGTAACGCGACCCAGCGGATTGTCGTGGCGGATCACACCAAGTTCGACAAAGTGAGTTATGCGTTGCTAGGCAGCCTGTCCGACGTCGATTTGATCGTGACCGATAAGCTGCCCGATGCGATCTACCGGGAACATCTGCGCGCTGTATCGACCGATGTGATCATTGCCGCAGCCGACTAGCGCTCGATTCCGGTACATTCGATTTCGAGCCACCAGCTTACCCGACCTTGAGCGGGAAGCTGCGCCGCACGTCCTAATTCCAGCGCATAAGCGAGCGAGTCGTAGTAGGCGCTGGCGGGTTCAGGCGCAACGGTGGGACTCTGGGTATACGTGCCTTCATCGACCCAGATGCCCAGGTAAGGCGCGATGGACGTGTCCCATGTCAGCCTAAGCTGCGCGGAAGCGCTGCGCAGCCCGGCCCATGAGACGCGCTGATCCGGCAGGACATAGATTTTGCGATAATCTTTGCGCGCGGCTGATCCGACGACATTGAGCGTCTGCTGTTCCCCATCGCTCAGTGTCGCCACCTCCCAGTCGAGTAGATCGCCCGGCGCTCCGAGTCGCGGGTGATCCGCTGCGTTCACCACCTGCACAACATTGGCTGGCAGCAAGATGTCCGTGTCTGCGCCGTTGAAGAGTGGATGTGCCGCCCACAGGAAGGGCAAGTCTCGGCCAGTCCGATTTTCAAGTTCGTATTCCAAACGCAGTCCGTTCGGCAGCAGCGACACCTTACGGGTCAGAACATAATCGAGGGCACGCCCTGCTATCCTTAGGTTAAGGCTAGTGCCGTCTTGCGCGAGAATATCCCATGCCAGCGCCCAGACTTCGCCGTGATCGGGCAGCATGACCGCCGGATCGTGCGGCGAGGGACAGGCGTCAATCGTTGGGAACATCTCATCCCACCCGGCGAGATCGTGGTCGGTGAAGGTGTCGCCGTAAGTGCGTGGTCGGACGGGATGCGTCGGCGGCGCAAGCCACTCATGATCGGCGGTCTTATCGACCAGAGAGGCGATTTTCGCGCCAAGCCCGGGAACGATGACGATCCGCACGTGATCATTTTCAAGCTGAATCGCTTGCTGCCCGTGCCAATCGACTGTGGTCATGGTAAATCCCCTTGTACAGGCAGTAGCGAGCGGTGGACTGCCGCGCCGATGTGATCCGGTTGCAACGCCTGCACCGCGTCAAACTGCTGCGCGGCTTCGGCGTGATTACCCAAGCCGAGATGTCCTAACGCCAACATGTAATGGCAGTGAATCCGGTTGCGTAGGGTGAGATTATCGTCAAACACGAGGAAATTCGGGAGCGATACGGCAAAATAATCCATCTGCACTTCATCAGCGAGATGAGAGCGCCCGTAATGGATCAGCTTCTCGAAAATCGTGCGGGCTTGTTCCGGCTGATCGAGCTCGTAGCGTGCCAACCCCTGATAGAAGATCAAGTCGGGCGGCTGATCGTTATAGTACAGGACGGAAGTCGGTTCGCTGAATCCAACTGACGCCTGCTCAAAGCAGCGGCGCGCGGTGTCTGGTTGATCAAGCTGCCTGTACGCCACACCGAGCATGTAATCCACATGATTCGCCTGCGCACCCGCCAATTTCCCCTCGTTCAGGTTGTCCGGGTAGTGTTTCGCCTGATCCAACCACGCGACTGCCCGTCCAGCCTCGCCCGCCGCGCTGTCCCGCCGCGCAAGCTGAACGAGACTCAGAACAAATTGCTCTGCGACTTTGCCCTCACCGCCTTCCCAAGGGTGAAAGACGTGACTCATAAGCGTTTTAAGCGCGGCTTGCGGCTGGCCGGTAATGTTCAAGAGCGTGACGTATTCGAGGATCAAATCATCGCGCAGTGTGACCAGATCAGCGTGCTGGTTCAGCATACGCAGACGTTCGGCGGGCACGACGCCAATCTTCTTGTAAAGCTGATCGAGTTCAAAGAAGACACGGGCGTCGTTCGGGTTGAGGGCGAAGGCTCGTTCGAACATTTGACGCGCGCGGGCGGGATCGCTGCGCTTATTCATGTACGCCAAGCCGAGATTACGGAAGGCCGTCGGGAAAGTCGCATCGCGCGTGCACGCCAGTTCCCACGCGCCGATAGCTTCATCATAACGGCGGTGCGCGTACCAGAAATTGCCGAGATAGTAGGGCGCGCGGGCATCATGTGGATTGTGGTCGATGGCGAATTGCAGCGCCGGGACAGCCTCGACTTGATTGGGGAAGCAGTAATCCGGCGACATGCGGGCTGCTCGTTCCAGATAGGCGGCGGCGTCCGTCGGGACAGGGCTGCACCACGCTGCGAAATACAGCAGCAGCGGATCATCGGGCGGCGCGCTGTTTAGCAGATCGAGGGCTTCGCTGGTCAGCCCGGCATGGGCATAGTCGAGCGCGATCTCAAGATAGTTATGCACCCACCCGCGCATGAGACGGTCGAAGGTGGCGCGATCCCCGGTGATGAGCGCCTGTTCATAGAGCGCGCCGAAGTTGAACGGATCGTGCCGCAGCGCGGCGTCGATTTCTGCCTGCGCCTGTGTCGTGCGTCCTAATATGCGCAAGCAGGCGATCTTGAGGTGCCGTGCTTGGTGATGGTAAACATTGGTGGCTAAGGCGGAATCGAGCAGCCCCAGCGCCTGAGACAGGTCGCGGCGGCAAACGATCCGCGCTAGTTCAAAATAAGCGCTGGAACGCCACGCAACATTCCAGACGGCTTTGTAAAAGGTGTCGAAGGCATCGACGTAACGCTCTTGCATTTTGAGCGCCTGTCCGAGGTTAAAATAGGCTTCACCGTCGTAGGGGTTGGGATTACGCAGGGTGATCCGGTTAATCGCCGCGCGGAAATAAGACTCGGCTTCCGCGAATTTACCACGCCGGAGCAGCAGCAGTCCGAGCGCATTGTTGCAGCGACTGTCACCGGGATCGCGGCGCAAGGCTTCTTCATAATACGGTTCGGGCGCATACGTGGCATGGCGATATTGTTCGAGATGCAAACCATGCAGGTAGAGTTCATCGATCGAAGCGACCGTGTGCGGCGGCGGCGCGGGACTAGCGGGCGCGGGTACGGGTCGGGTTTCGGCGGGCAGCGGCGTGTAGGATAGCAGTTCTACCCCGGCGCTGTCGCTGACGGTGAGCGTCAAGCTCTGCGGATCGGCGGCGATGGCCACCGTTTCGATCAGCACATCATCGGGCGAGAGCGCGACCGTGCGCTCGAAGACTGGCAAACCACCGCAGCGCAGTGTCACATTTACCTGACGCGGGCGACTGGCATACACCCCGATCCGCGCTTGCGTGTCGCTCACTTCGAGGTTGAGGACGATCTCTTTCGAGGCGTTCTTCGCCGCGCCGATCTGTTTGTAGGGCATGAAGACCTGCGTAAAGCGCTTTTCTTCGCCCGGTTGCAGCCACGAAAAATCGGGCTGATTATCGGTGAACGCGCCGCACATCAGTTCAATATAGGGCCCATCCTCGTCGGTAAGCTGCCGATCCCACGCTGCGCCAAAGCCGCTGTTGCCCCATGTCCATTGTTTCTTCCCCGGCACAAGGTGATGATTTGCGACATGCATCATCCCGGCAGCGTGACCGTGATCGTAACAGCCGATGAAGTCGAAATCGGAATGGTATGCCATGATTGAGGTCGGGACGGGGATGTTTTTGTAGCGAGAAATATCTGTCCCCGGCGAATAGTCCTTCTTATAGTATGTCCCCGTCGCAATCGGAAAATCGGATACCGCCCGCTTGCCATGATCCATCACGGCGTGGACATCCGGCGGGAAAACCGATTGATACTCATCATTGACATGCACCGCCGGGTTCGCCCACCACAAAAACGACTGCGGCTGGGACGTGCGATTGTAAAGCTGGACATGGAGTTCGAGATAGGCGGTGTCGGGATAGAGCGTGAAGCCGATCATGCCTTTGGTGCGGAACATGCGTTCGATTTCGCTCACCCAGACTGTTTTGCTGCCGTCGGCGTTGTCCTGAAGCTGGTAATCGACGGGGGCGAAGGTGCTGGGGCGGTGATGCTGGGGCCAGTTGAACTCGATGCCGCCGGAAATCCAAGGCCCCGCCAAGCCGACAAGCGCCGGTTTGATCACCTGATTGTAGTAGACGAACGGATAGTTGTTGGTCTTGTCGAGCGCCATCTGGACGCGCCCGCCGAGTTCGGGCAGCAGCATGATCTTCAGGTAGCGGTTTTCGAGAAAGACCGCGCGATAGGTTTTCGGGGCTTTGACGCTTTCGACGCGATCAATGATAGGGTGTGGATAGACTACGCCGCTGCTGCCTTGATACACCCGTTTTTCCAGAAACATCGGGTTCTTGTCGGGGGTTCCGACGCCGTAGGTGGGAATCAGCACGTCTTCTTCCCAACACTGCGCGCGCCCGTAAAAATCATTCGCCATAACAATCTCCTGCACAACTTTGGGTCATCTTAGCACTGCCTCATGACCGACCCAATAGCGCAAATGCGGTTATAATGGATTATCTTGCGCTCTAGAAATGAGGGCTTTTCTTGATGTTTAGGATGCACATCCGAGAAGGATTTGAAGGGCAAAGACATTTCGTCATCCCCCGGATGTTCTTGCATCAGATCGAAAACCATCCACTCCTGCACGCGCTGTTCCCAACTGACATCGGCTGGTATCCACTGGCACGCTACCACTACCGAGAACGGCTGAACGGTGCAGCGGAGAATATTCTGATCTACTGCGTGGCGGGCAGCGGGTGGGCGCGCGTCCACGACAAACACTTTCTGATCACGCCCGGTCATTCGCTGATCATCCCCAGCGGCATCCCGCATGTCTACAGCGCGTCGCTCGATGATCCCTGGTCGATCCACTGGTTTCATTTTCGCGGCGAGACTGCTTACCAGTTCATTCAGCAGCTAAAAGCCGATCAATACATGATTCCGATCCACGAGAAGGCGCATACGCCGATCAGCGAGACGTTTCAAGAATGCTATGATGCGCTGTCCAGCGACATCGCCATGCGCGAGATCGTCTTCTGCGCGCTGGCGCTGCATCGCACCCTAGCATGGATTTTCTTCGGGAATCCGGCGTTTCAAACGGGCGTCAAGGCGCTGCCGAAACCCATCGAAACGGCGCTCAATTACATGCACGATCAGCGCGATCAGCGTCCGTCATTGACCGAACTTGCCGATCAAGTCGGGCTGTCAGTTTCGCATTTTTCCAGCCTATTTAAAGAACAGCTGGGCGAGTCGCCCATTGATTATTTCATCAACTTGAAAATGCAGTACGCCTGTCATCTGCTGACGACGACCGAAATGCCGATCAAGCAGGTGGCCTTCAGCCTCGCTTACGATGACCCGTATTATTTCTCGCGCTTGTTTCACAAGGTGATCGGCGTCTCCCCGCTCAACTACCGGGAACAGGGGACGACTCTGTAGGCGGAACGATGGGACGATCCCAGGGGCAGCTGTCGCGCCAGATACCCCTTTTTCAAGCGGATCGTTAGGCTTGCTGCTTGGCGACGGCGCGCGCACGTGACTTTTCCTCGCGTGCTTGCCGCCACTGCGAGATCGCGACGGCGCTGATCAACAGCAGACCGAGCGCGACGCGCTGGACAAACGTGTTAAAGCCGAGCAAGTTCATGCCGTTGTTCAGCACGCCGACCATGATCACGGCGAGGAATGTGCCTACAATCGTCCCCTTGCCGCCCGCCGTCGCCGCGCCACCGAGAAAGACGGCGGTGATCGCCTGTAGTTCCAGCCCGACCCCGTTAACGGGATTGCCGGAAGTTGTGCGAGCGGAGAGCAGGACGCCAGCCAAGCCTGCGACCCCGCCCGAAAGCACATACATGAACATGCGAACCCGGTTCAGGTTAATGCCGGCCAACCGTGCGGCGACAGCGTTGCCGCCCACGGCATAGATGGCGCGTCCAAAATCGGTGTATGCCATGATGATGTGAAACAACGCCGCGACGAAAACGAGAATCACGGTGAGGATCGGGATGCCCGTCCAAGCCGAGCCGTTAAGCGGAGGGATCGGCAGTTCGAGGAACAGCCGCCCACGCGCCAGATTAGTGAAGTCCGGCTGCGTTACGACGCCGATGGGCTTGCCATCCGGCGCGAGCAGGAAGGCGATTCCGGCGAAAGCGG
>CALKIA010000344.1 GCA_937988705.1 uncultured Chloroflexota bacterium
GAGTCACCAATCTATTGGGCTGCCAAGTGGTGTACAATCCTGTGCGTGAACACGGGATCCCGCGCGAACAAATTGCGCCGACCGAGGATGATCCCACGTGGCGCAAACGCCGTGTGTGGGGTGAAGTCCACGACGAAAATGCGTGCGGGGTGGGCGGGATCGCGGGGCATGCGGGGCTGTTCGCGACCGCGCAGGCCGTCGCGGCGCTCGGTCAGGCGTGGCTGGACGGGGCCGGGCTGTTCAACATCGATCCGGCGCTGGCCGCTGAGGCGAAGCGCGAACACGCTGAGACGGACGGCATGCGGCGTGGGCTCGGCTTTATGCTGCGCGCAGTCGAGAATGCCTCCGCCGGTGACCGTCTGAGCCTCGATAGCTACGGGCATACCGGCTTCACGGGCACGTCGCTGTGGATTGATCCGCACGCCGAACTCGTCGTTGCGTGCATGACCAACAGCGTGTATCCGGGGCGGTTACGTCCGGGTACGCACCAGTTCCGGCGCGCTGTGCATGATGCCATCTTTGTGACACTGATGTAATCAGCCTCCTCCCTCTTCTCACTCGCTCACGCGAGACTAGCGAACGCTGCGGGATTGTCGAGGCCTTGGAGAAACGTAGGCGGATCGCACATGAGTTATTTTCTGGGGATTGATGGGGGTGGCAGTAACTTGCGGGTGGCGCTGGTCGGCGAATCGCTCAACCCCATTGTCGAAGCGCGGCGGGGTACGGTCAACCCGAACGTCGTCGGCTTTGATGAGGCGAAGGCGCTGATTCAATCGGCGGTACAGGAAGTGCTGATCGCGGGTGCGCCGTTGAGCGGCGTCGGCATCGGGATTGCCGGGGCGTCGCTGGCGCATGATTGGATGCGCGATCTGATCACCGAGGTACTGCCGGATGTCCCGGTCACAACGGCGATTGATGTCGAGATCGCGCTCGTCGGGGCGCATGGCGCGCGCGAAGGCGTGCTCGTGCTGGCGGGGACGGGCAGCGTGGCTTATGGGGTCAACGCGCAGGGCGAGGCGGCGCAGGCGGGCGGTTGGGGCTATCTGCTGGGCGATGAAGGCAGCGGCTACTGGTTGGGGATGCAGGCGATTCGCGCGCTGACCCAGTGGGCGGATGGCTTCGACCTGGGCGCGGAAGTTCTGGCGCAGCGGGTGATGGCGCGGCTGAACCTGGCGACCCCACGCGAAGTGATTCGCTGGGTATATCCCCCCTCGATCAAAGAGATTGCGGCGCTGGCCCCACTCGTGTTGAGCACCGCCGATGAAGGCGACCCCTATGCTGCGCGGATCGTCCTCGGTGGCGCGTGGTCGCTGTCCTCGCTGGTAACGACCGTCGTCCGCCGCTTGGGCGTGCCCACGCTCCCGGTCGCTTTTGCGGGTGGTCTGCTCACGGCAGACAACCATTTGAGCCGAGATTTGTGTAACTTCCTGAGCCTGCCGACGATCCCCCTACCCAAGTATCCACCTGTGATCGGCGCGGCGCTGCTGGCGAAGATCATGCTGAACAAGTGACCCCTCTCGAAAGGATCAAACGTGCTGACTGAACAGAAAAACCCGAATACGCTGAATATTGACCAACTCTCCACGGCGGAGATCGCCGGACGCATCCACGAGGAAGATCGCACGGTAGTCGATGTGATTGGACGCGCTATGCCGCAGATCGTCGCCGCGATTGACGCGATCTACGAGCGGATGCATACGGGTGGGCGGCTGTTCTATGTGGGCGCGGGCACAAGCGGCCGTCTCGGCATTCTGGACGCGGTGGAATTGGTGCCGACGTTCAGCTCACCGCCGGAACTGGTGCAGGGAGTGCTGGCGGGCGGTATGGATGCCGTCACCCAGTCGATTGAAGGCGTTGAGGATGACCGCACGGCCGGGATCAATGAACTCAAAATGCGCGGAGTGACCGCCGCGGATGTGGTGCTCGGCATTGCCGCCAGCGGGCGCACGCCGTTTGTGTTGGGCGCGCTCGACTATGCGCGCTCGGTTGGCGCGCGGACGATCGCGATCTCGTGCAATCAACCCGCGCCCATGCTGGATGCTGCGGAGATCGGTATTCCGTTAGTCACGGGGGCGGAGGTTATCACCGGCAGCACGCGTATGAAAGCGGGCACGGCGCAGAAGATGACGCTCAACCTGATGAGCACCGCTGTCATGATCAAGCTGGGCAAGGTGTACGGCAACCTGATGGTCGATGTGCAGGTGAAAAACGAGAAGCTGCGCCAACGCGCGCAGCGCATCGTTAGCGAGATCACGGGCGTTGACAATGAGCGCGCCGCGACGCTGCTGGATGCGTCCGATAATGAAGTCAAGACGGCGATCGTTATGGCGCGGCGCAGCGTCGGCGCGGACGAGGCGCGCGCGCTGCTCCAAACGGCGGGCGGGGTACTGCGCGGGGTAATCGGGTAAAATCGCGCCTCACCCCCCAATCTCTCTCCTAGCGGCGAGGGGGACGACACTGCATATTCCGGGTGCGTCTGTAGGGGCGGGACTTGTCCCGCCCACCGAAACGGGCGAGGCTTGCCTCGCCCCTACATTGATGGTACCTGTTGGAAGTGTCGCCCCTTCATCGTAGGGACGCGATTTATCGCGTCCGCCGTTATCAGCCTTTCAAAACATGCGGACGCCATGAATGGCGTCCCTACACAACGACTATTCCCCTAAAGCCCCGTTCGCCGCCCGCGCGATCTCCCCGGCGGACACCAGCCCGCGCACCGCTTCCATATACTGATAGAGCACCGTGTCGCGTTCGATGAATGGGACGCGCAACCGAATCAGGTCGTAGACGGGCTGCGTGCCGCGGCCCAAACGTGTATCCGCGCCGAGCACCTCTTTGCGGAAGTCGATGCCCTGTGCCGCCGCCATCAGCTCGATCCCTAAGATGCGTTCCACATTGTTGTTGATGCGCCGCGCTTTGAGCGCCGCCGTACAGCCCATACTGACGTGATCTTCGACGTTGGCTGATGTCGGGATCGTGTCGACGCTGGCGGGATGTGCGAGGACTTTGCTCTCGGTTGCCAGCGCCGCCGCCGTATACTGCACCAGCATGAAACCGGAATTCAAGCCGCCCGCGCGCGTCAAAAAAGCGGGCAGTACATGGGTATTCGACGACTCATCGATCAGGCGGGCGATGCGGCGCTCGGAGATGTTGCCAAGTTCGCTCATCGCCAAACCGAGGTAATCCATCGCGATCGCCAATGGTTCGCCGTGAAAGTTGCCGCCGCTCAGTACGGTGATGTCAGCACCGTCGATGAAGATCAGCGGGTTATCCGTGACGGCGTTCAGTTCGATCTCGAAGGCCCAACGACAGTAAGCGACCGCGTCACGCACCGCGCCGTGCACCTGAGGGATGCAGCGCAGGGTGTAGGCGTCCTGCACGTTGAGCGGATCGTAGCCCCGCGTGAAGCCGCTGCCCGCCAGCAGCGTGCGCAGGTAGGCGGCGCATTCCTGCTGGCGGGGGAACGGCCGTAGGCGGTGAATCCGTTCGTCGAAGGCCAGCGGCGTGCCATGCAAGGCTTCGAGGCTGAGACTGCCCGCAATATCACCCGTTTGCAGGAGCATTTCCGAGCGGTAGGTTTCCATGATGCCCAGCGCGCACATGATCGACGTGCCGTTGGTGAGCGCGAGCCCCTCTTTGGCGGCCAGTGTGATCGGCGCCAAGCCCACGCGCGCCAAGGCTTCCGCGCCCGTGATCTGCGCGCCCTGATACTCAGCCTCGCCCAAACCGATCAGCACGAGGCTCATGTGCGCGAGCGGCGCGAGATCGCCGGACGCGCCGAGCGAGCCTTTTTCGGGGATGCGCGGATGCACACCGCGATTCAACAGGTCGAGCAGGGTTTGCAGCGTGGCGAGGCGGATGCCGGAATAGCCGCTGGCCAGCGTATTGGCGCGAATCAGCATGATGGCGCGCGTCGTCGGGATGTCGAAGTCGTCGCCGACGCCGACCGCATGGCTGATGAGAATGTTGCGCTGGAGCGTTTCGACATCTTCCGGCGAGATCACACGGTCTTTGAACGCGCCAAAGCCGGTCGTGATGCCGTAGGCGATCTCGCCACGCTGGATGAGCGTTTGCACGGCGGCGGCGGCGCGGTTCACGGCGACTTGCGCGTCGGCGCTGAGGATGACTTCACGCGCGCCGGGCTGCCCATAGGCGACGGCGATCACCTGCTCAATCGTCAAGTGTCCACCGTCGAGGATAATTGGGTTCATAGGGTTCCTCTCACCCCGAATATTGACCGGGGTGTAGAGACGAGTCAGGAGTGTATTTCAGAATCGGCAATCTACACCTTCATCCCAGCCCCTCCCCGAATTCAGGGCGGGGAGAGGGGGTGAGGGGCGTGCAAAGCCAGTTCCAATCATTCTGAACCAGTTTCCTGCCTCGTCCTGCTGTTGTCCAGATGGATAGAAAATAGGACAAGGCACGGCTTGTTCCTACACGGTTTCGGTTAAACTATCGCCCCGCGCTTGATGACCTGCTCAACCAGATTGTCCCCGAACTCGTACATCAGCGCGCGATAATCCGGCGCGTTGACGATGAGGATGTCGGCCTGTTTGCCCGCTTCCAGCGAACCGACGCGGTCGCCCATGCCGATGGCATGCGCGGCATTGATCGTCGCGGCATTCAGCGCTTCGGTGGGCAGCAGCTTCTGGTAGCGACAGGCGATGGCCATGACGAACGGCATGGACGGACAGGGCGCCGAGCCGGGGTTGAGATCGGTGGCCAGCGCGATCACCGCGCCCGCGTCGATCATGCCGCGCGCGTTGGCGAAGTGTGTGCTGCCGAGGTTGAAGTTGACCGCGGGCAGGAGCACGCCGATGGTGTCGGACGCGGCGAGGACGGCAATTTCGGCATCGGTCGTCATGTCGAGATGATCGACGGAGACCGCGCCCACCTGAACGGCCGCCGAGACGCCGCCCAACGCGGTGAACTCATCGACGTGCGCCTTGATTTGCAGGTCGTAGTGCCGCGCTGCTGCCCAGAGGATCTGCGCGTGTTCGACGGAGAAGACGCCCTCCTCACAGAACACATCGACATACACCGGGACGCTGCCCCAGGCGGAGCGTGAGCTAAACCGGGCACCGGCTTCGCGAATGCGGTTCACCCAGCCCACAACCGCGGGCAGCGAATCAACAATCACATGTTCCAAATACGTTTCGGTGGCGCCCTGATGTTCCGGAGGGATGGCGTGCGCACCTAAAAAGGTCGGCACGAGATCGAGTGGGTGCGCGGCGGCGAGCATCTCAATTGCGCGCAGTAATTTGAGTTCATTAAAAGTGTTGAGACCGTAGCCCGACTTGATTTCGGCGGTGGTTGTGCCGAGGCGCAGCATCGTATCGAGACGGGGGAGCGACTGGTCGATCAATTCGGAGAGGGTGGCGGCGCGGGTGGCGCGGACGGTGCTGTTAATGCCGCCGCCAGCCGCCATAATCTCCATATAGGTCTGGCCCTGAATGCGCTGTTCGAATTCGTCGAGACGGTCGCCCGCGTACACAGCATGGGTGTGACAGTCCACGAAACCGGGACAGACCACTTTCCCGGTGGCATCGATCAGCTGATCGGCGGCGGACTCGGTGAGGATCTCGCTGGTTTTGCCGACGGCGACGATCTGATCATCTTCGATCACGACCGCTCCGTCCTCGATGAGGCCAACGTCACGTAGAGCCGCGCCCCGCTTCGGTTTGCCGTCCGGCGTGGCGCAGGTGATGAGCTGTTTGGCACTATGGATGAGTGTTTTCATGGTTTTATCATCGGGATCTTTACCCCATGCTTGTGCGCGAAATCGATAGCTTCGGAATATCCGGCATCCGCGTGGCGCACGACGCCCATGCCCGGATCGGTGGTGAGGACACGTTCGAGACGGCGGAAAGCGGCATCACTGCCGTCCGCCACGATAACCTGACCCGCGTGGATGCTGTAGCCGATGCCCACGCCGCCGCCATGATGCAGGCTGACCCACGTCGCGCCGCCGATGGCGTTGACCAGCGCGTTGAGCAGCGGCCAATCGGCGATGGCGTCGCTGCCGTCACGCATGGCTTCGGTTTCGCGGTTAGGACTGGCGACCGAACCGCTGTCGAGGTGGTCGCGGCCGATCACCAGCGGCGCTTTGACCTCGCCGTTGGCCACCATCTCGTTGAAACGAATGCCCGCTTTGACCCGTTCGCCGTAACCCAGCCAGCAGATGCGCGCGGGCAAGCCCTGAAACGTGATCTTGGCGCGCGCCATCGTGATCCAGCGGCGCAAGTGCTCGTTTTCGGGGAACAATTCCAGAATGGCGCGGTCGGTCGCGTAGATGTCTTCGGGGTCACCGGAGAGTGCCACCCAGCGGAACGGGCCTTTGCCCTCGCAGAACAGCGGACGGATGTAGGCGGGCACAAAACCGGGGTAATCGAAGGCGTTGGTCACCCCCGCATCGAAGGCGCGCTGGCGCAGATTGTTGCCATAGTCGAAGACAATGGCGCCTTTGGCCTGCCAGTCCAGCAGTGTTTGGACATGCGTCGCCATGCTGGACAGGGCGCGCGCGGTGTAGCCCTCGGGATCAGTTTCGCGTAGGGCTTTAGCTTCGTCCAGCGACAAACCCGCCGGGATGTAGCCGTAGAGCACATCATGCGCCGACGTCTGATCGGTCACGATGTCGGGGATGATGCCGCGCAGGGCGAGTTCGGGCAGCACTTCCGCCGCGTTGCCGATCAAGGCGACGGACAGCGGTGTCTGTGCGCTAACCGCTTCCGTCACCCACGTCATTGCTTCTTCGAGATTGTCGCTGATGCGGTCGATCTGCTGCAAATTGAGCCGCCGCTCCGCCCGCCAGCGATCCACTTCCACGAACAGACCAACGCCCTCGTTGAGTGTCACCGCCAGCGGCTGCGCACCGCCCATTTCGCCTAAGCCGGCCGTCAAGACGAACTTGCCTTTGAGCGACGGCCAACCGTGCTGGCGGGCGAGCGCGCCGAAAGTCTCATACGTGCCTTGCAGAATGCCCTGCGTGCCGATGTAAATCCAACTGCCCGCGGTCATCTGCCCGTACATGATCAGACCTTCGCGTTCCCACTTGTCAAAGTTGGCCTGCGTCGCCCACGCGGGCACGATGTTGCTGTTGGCGATCAGCACCCGTGGCGCGTCCTCATGCGTGCGAAAGACGGCGACGGGTTTGCCTGATTGCACCAGCAGCGTTTCATCGACTTCGAGATTTTTCAACGACTCCAGAATGGCTTCGAACGATTCCCAGTTGCGCGCCGCCCGTCCGCGTCCGCCGTACACGATCAGGTTGGCGGGGTCGAAGGCCACATCAGGATCGAGATTGTTCTGGATCATGCGGTAGGCGGCCTCGATCAGCCAGTTTTTACAGGTGA